>CANRBW010000001.1 GCA_947628975.1 uncultured Oscillospiraceae bacterium
CCGAGTCCACCACCACCACGTCCACCGCCCCGGAGCGGACCAGCATCTCCACGATCTGGAGCGCGTCCTCGCCGGTGTCGGGCTGGGAGATGAGCATGGAGTCGATGTCCACTCCCAGGGCGCGGGCGTAGCTGGGGTCCAGGGCGTGCTCGGCGTCCACATAGGCCACCTCGCCGCCCCGCTTCTGGCTCTCGGCCACGATGTGCAGGGCCAGGGTGGTCTTGCCGGAGGACTCAGGGCCGTAGATCTCGATGATGCGGCCCTTGGGGACCCCGCCGATGCCCAGGGCCAGGTCCAGGGACAGCGAGCCGGTGGGGATGGCGTCCACCACCACGTGCTCGTTCTCTCCCAGGCGCATGATGGCGCCCTTGCCGTAGTCCTTCTCGATCTGGGCAATGGCGGTCTCCAGGGCCTTCTTGCGGTCGGACGCGGGGGAGGCGGCGGGTACGGTCTTTTTCTTGTCAGCCATGTCAGGTATCGTCCTCTCCTGTTATTTTATGGGGGGCTGGGGGCCCTGCCTGGGCGGCAGACGGCCCTCCACCACCCGCCAGATCCCGGCGGTGTCGGGGTAGGTCTGTATCTCCTCCAGCCCGGCCCGGACAAAGAGCTTTTCCACCGGGTCGGACTGGCCCAGCCCCACCTCGCACATCAGCCACCCGCCGGGGCGCAGGGCGGCGGTCCACCGCTGGGTGATGGCCCGGTAGAAGTCCAGGCCGTCCGCCCCGCCGTCCAGGGCCAGATGGGGCTCGTAGAGGCGGACAGAGTCGTCCAGACCGGCGATCTCCCCGGAGGGGATGTAGGGGGGGTTGGCGGCGATCACGTCAAAGTCGCCCAGGGCCCTGGGGGGCTTTTCCAGGGCGTCGGCCCGACAGGTGGAGACCCGGTTTTCCAGGCCGTTGCGGCGGATGTTCTGCCGGGAGACCCGCAGCGCGCCGTCGGACAGGTCGGCCAGGATCAGGGCGGCCCTGGGACAGTGGACCGCCACCGCCAGACCCACGCAGCCGCTGCCGGCGCACAGGTCCAGCACCCGCGGCTCGCCGGGGAGGGCGTCGGCGCGCAGGATGGCCTGCCGGGCCAGGACCTCGGTGTCCTCCCTGGGGATGAGCACCTCCGGGGAGATGTCCAGGGGGACGCCGTAGAACTCCCACTCCCCCACCAGATAGGCCACCGGCTCCCCCCGGAGCCGCCGGTCCATCAGCTCCCGGAAGCGCCGGACGGCGCCGTCGGGGGCGTAGAGGGCCATGTCCCGGTATAGGGCCTCCCGGCTCTTCTCACAGGCGAAGCCCAGCAGCTCCATCGCCTCCAGCTGGGCGTTGTCGCTGCCGGCGGCCCGGAGGGCCCGCCGGGCGTCCAGATATAGGGTGTTGTAGGTGGCGGCTATGGGGATCACCTTCTCTGCCGGGTTTGGGGGGACCTCACCAGGCGTCGGCGCCCTTCTCCTGGGGCAGGACCTCCGACAGGGCCCGGATGCCCACCTCGAGCATGGAGTCGTCGGGCTCCTGGGTGGTCCAGTTCTGGAGCCACAGCCCCGGCGCGGTGAGGATACGGGTGAGCCAGTTGTCGTGCCGGCCCACGAAGCGGTTGATCTCGTAGGTGATGGACACGATGATGGGCAGGGAGGCCAGCCGGACCGCCAGGCGCAGCCAGACGTTGTCCCAGCTGCCGCCCAGCAGGGCGTGGACCAGGATGGCCACCGCCATGATGACGAACAGGAAGCTGGTGCCGCAGCGGGGGTGGTGCCGGGGCATTTTGCGGACGTTCTCCACCGTCAGGGGCAGGCCGTTTTCGTAGCAGAAGATGGTCTGGTGTTCCGCCCCGTGGTAGCGGAAGACCCGCTTCATATCCTTGATCTTGGACATCAGGATGATATAGGCCAGGAAGATGAGGATGCGCACCGCACCCTCGATGAGGTTCAGGAGCAGCTGGCGGCCGGGGTCGATCCAGCCCAGGCGGGTGAACAGCCCGGTGATGAGGGTGGGCAGGATGAAGAACAGCAGGATGGAAAAGCCCAGGCCCAGGATCACCGAGACGGTGACCACCGCCCCCAGGGCCTTGTCGCTGAGGCTGTCGTCGCTCTGGTCCTTCTCCGGCAGGGGCTTGCCCGCCTTCCGGGCCCGCTCCCGGCGCTTTTCCTCCCGCTTTTCCCGGCGGGCGCGGGCCTTTTCGCTCTCGGCCTCCTCCTCGTCGTCGGGGTAGAACTCCGCGGAGTACATCAGGGCCCGGACCCCGTGGACCATGGAGTCCACAAAGTTCACCGGCCCCCGGAGGAAGGGCAGACCCAGCCAGGGGTGGCGGGTCTTCACCAGCTTCAGCGGCTCCACCTTCACCTCCAGCTCCCCGTCCGGCTTGCGGACCACCACGGCCTCCTTCTCCGGGCCGCGCATCATGATGCCCTCGATGAGGGCCTGCCCGCCGCACATGGTCTTGAATTTGGGACAGCCTTCCTTACATTTGGCCATGGAAAAACTCCTTTTAGAAACGAACGGATGTTTGATAAAAGACAGTGTAGCACACCTTCGGGAAAAATGCAAGCCCCAAAGTGGGCGGGGAGGTCATTTCCCGGAGACGTAGACGGTGCAGGTGAGGGTGGAGCCGTCGGAGAGGGTGCAGGTGATCTTGGCGCTGCCGTTGCCCACGCCGGTGACGGTGCCGTCGCCGGAGACGGAGGCCACCGAGGCGTTGCTGGAGCTCCAGGACGCGGCCTGGCCGTCCCGGACCCGCAGGCGGACCGGGTCGGGGTACTGGGCGGTGATGGAGAAGTCGGTGTAGTTGAGGGAGGCGGAGCCCCCGGCGGGGGCGGCGGACGGGGACGGGGAGGCGGGGGCGGAGGCGGCCTGGCCGGACATCCCGCTGACCCGGACGATGGCGGTGGCGGTGGCCCCGCTCTGGGCGGTGACGGTGAGCTTGGTGTTGCCGTTGCCCACGGCGGTGACCACCCCGGTGGCGCTGACGGTGGCCACGGCCTCATTGTCCACCGCGTAGGTGGCCTGGGCCCGGCCCACCCCGTCGATCTCCAGCTGGTAGGTGGGGTATCTGGGGGAGAGGGTGAAGTCGGTGCTGCTGAGCTTCAGCGTCCCGCCGGGGGCGGCGGAGGCCGCCGGGGCCGCCGAGGACGCGGGGGAGGCGGAGGGGGCCGGGGAGGGGGCCAGGGTCTGGGCCACCGGGTCGGTCTCCACCGGGGGCAGGTCGGGGGAGTCCAGACTCAGGGGGTCGTCGGTGACCACGGCGGGGTCCTCCACCGGGGGCAGGGGCAGCGCGGAGGGGTGGGCCGACGGGGCGGCCGAGGCGGGGGCGGGGACCTCCGGGGACGCCGAGGGGGAGGGGGAGGGGTCGCCTCCGTCGCCGGAGGGGGGCAGCAGCCGGGGCAGAAGCTGGGTGCACATGACCCAGATGGCGGCCAGGATAACGGCGGCGGAGACCACGTAGAGCGCGATCCGCAGCCAGAAGCCCGGCCCCCGGCCCGGCTTGCGGCCCCCGGCCAGACGGCGGCCCCCCTGGCGGGGGGCGTAGTCGTCCTCGTCGTCGTAGGGGGGCTCGTAGCTGTCGTCGTCCCGGGAGCGGGAGCCGGCCTTGGCGTCACAGAAGGGACAGCGGCGGTATGTGGCGGCGTAGTCCTCGCCGCAGTTGTCGCAGTGGATCAGTTCCGTCCGGTTTTTAGCCATATGACCGCCTCCTGTATGGATTGGAGCCCTTGACAGGGTGACATAATTCCTAGTTTATTATTCTACACATTCCCACGGCGTTCGTCAACAGCAAAGGAAAAAATTTGAGAGGAAATTCCGGTCAAATACTTCCACAACTGAGAAGAACATGATATAATTACCCCATAAGATACGGACGGCCCCGGCGGAGCCTGGCGCCGGGGCCACTCTCAAACCAGAAGGAGGCCGTTCCCCATGAGTCTGCACATCGAAAACGAAGCCGCCCGCTGTCTCAACTGCAAGGTCCCCATGTGCCAGAAGGGCTGCCCCATCTCTACCCCCATCCCCCACATCATCCAGATGTTCAAGGAGGGCAAGATCATGGAGGCGGGGGAGGCCCTCTACCTCAACAACCCCCTGAGCTACATCTGCGCCACCGTCTGCGACCACGGCTCCCAGTGCTACGGCCACTGCGTCCTGGGCAAAAAGGGCACGCCGGTGCAGTTCTTCGAGATCGAGAAGTTCATCTCCGACACCTATCTGGCCCGGATGACCTACGACCGCAAGCCCTCGGTGGGGAAGAGCGTGGGCGTGATCGGCTGCGGCCCCGCGGGGATGACGGCGGCCATCGTCCTGGCCCGGAACGGCTACGACGTGACCATCTTTGAGAGCAAGGACATGATCGGCGGCATGACCCAGTACGGCATCCCGGAGTTCCGCCTGGGCCACCCGGTCTTCGTGCGCTACAAGAAGCTGCTGCTGGGGCTGGGGATCAAGGTCCGGCCCAACACCACCATCGGCGGGGCGCTGAAGATCGAGGACCTGTTCCGGGACGGCTACGCCGCCATCTTCGTGGGCACCGGGGCCTGGCGGCCCAGGACGCTGAACATCCAGGGGGAGAGCCTGGCCCACGTCCACTACGGCATCTCCTATCTGGAGAACCCCTCCCACCACGACCTGGGCGCCAACGTGGTGGTCATCGGCATGGGCAACGTGGCCATGGACGTGGCCCGCACCGCCTTCCGGGGCGGGGCCCAGCGGGTGACGCTGGTGTCCAACAGCCTCCATGCCACCGCCAGCGAGCACGAGATGGACTACACCCGGCTGGACGGGGCGGAGTTCGTCTACGGCAAGTCGGTGACCCGGATCACCGAGGAGGGGCCCATCTTCCGCAGCGTCCTCTTTGACGACGAGGGGAACGCCACCGGCTTTGCCGACGACGAGACCCTGATGCCCGCCACCGCGGTGGTCATCGCCGTGAGCCAGATGCCCAAGGACAAGCTGATCCAGTCCACCTACCACCTGGAGGGCAACGACAAGGGCCTGCTGGTGGTGGACGAGAACTATATGACCACCCGGGAGGGGGTCTTCGCCGCCGGGGACGTGGTCACCGGGCCCAAAACGGTGGTCCACGCTGTCAACGGGGCCAAGCTGGCCGCGGAGGCCATGATGCGCTACATCGAGGGCAAGTGACCGAAGAGACGACATAGCGAGGGGCGGGACCCGCGGGTCCCGCCCCTCCGTTTTGTCCCGCGAGCCTGGCGGCGCGCCGCCCCGCCGGGGGTGACAGCTGGGTCCGCGAACGCGCCGCCGGCCGCCGCCTTGACCGCCTCCGGCGGCCGGTCACAGCTCCAGGGTCAGGCCGTCGGAGCTGAGGCCGTCCTTGTGGAGCATCTGCTCCAGCACGGCCACGTCGCTGGTGATGTCCAGGGCCTCGTCCTGGAACAGGCGGTCCAGCTGTTTTTCAAACCCTTCCACCACCTTGTCCATCATCCCCTCGATGCGGACCTTGGCGGCGGAGATGTTCTCCCCCTCCACCCCCTGGCGGTCCAGCTGGGCATAGGCCCGCAGGATCTTCAGGGTGGTGGGGAGGTAGTAGCTCAAAAAGCCCCGGAGCTGGCCGGCCTTGCCGGGGTTCTTGCGCTGGTAGTCCAGGATCTTGCCGGTGATCTCCCCGATGCGGTCGATCTTCGCGCTCATCACCGGGTCGGGGATGGCGTCGTTCACCTCCCGGATCTGGCGGAGGATGTCGTTGTCGTCGGCGGGCTGGGGCGGTTCCTGGGGCGCGTCCTCCAGCCCCTGGGCGGAGAGGACCAGCCGGTCCCCGGCCAGGTCCAGATAGCCCGTGGGCAGGATGCCCCGGTCCAGCATCTCCTGGAGCTCCCGGCAGACCTTTTTCCGGGCCCGCCCGGCGGCCTGGGCCAGGGCGGAGACGCTGACGCTCTCCCGGCGGCCGATCAGGCCCAGATACTTGAGGTAGAGCCGGGCCTTGCTCCGCTTCCGCAGACCGTAGAGCAGGGAGAGCAGGCCCCAGCCCGACAGGGCGCCGCAGGCGGCCAGGGCCCCGTTCCCCAGGGACTGGGCCAGGCAGATCAGGGCGGCGGTGCCGAACAGCCCCAGCAAGACGCCCCCCAGGACGATGGCCCCCCGCCCGGCGGTGACCTTCACCTTGGACCGGCCCGCCCCGGCCGCCGGGCCGCTCTGGGCCTGGCCGGAGGCGGTCTGGGCCTGGGAGGTCTGGGTCTGGACGGTCTGGGCCTGGGAGGTCTGGGCGGCGGGGGCGGTCCAGCTCTGCCCCGACGCCGTGCCGGAGCGGGACAGGGCGCGCCACAGCCGGTTGAGCAGGGAGGGAATGGCCACCAGCAGGGAGACCAGCAGGTCCACCAGCAGCTCCACCAGGCCGCCCCGGGGGGGCCGGGGCGGCGCCGGACGGGGCGGGGGCTGGCGGGACCGGTCCCGGCGGGGCGGGTCGTATTTGTAGTGGTATTCGGACATGGTATCGCTCCTCCGTCTGACCGTATACAGATACATCATACACCCCGGCCGGGGAAAAGTAAAGGGATTTCCGCCCGGCGGCCGGGGCGGTTGTTACCGCTTTGTAATTGCTTTTTGGGCGGTTTTCTTCTATAATGTATAAATTAATGGACCCGTAAACCAGCGGGGGACCATCCCCCGAAGTGACGAGGTGTTGCAGGCCATGGAGGAAAAGGGACCGGTGGAACAGGGGCCGGAGCGGACCCAGGGGACGGAGCGGGCCCAGGGGGGCCGCCGTCTGGCCGGGAAAAAGGGGCTGGGCAAGGGGGCCAAGGTGGCCATCGCCGTGGCCGCCGTCCTGGTGGTCGCCCTGCTGGGGAGCTATGTGGGCCTTTGCGCCTACGCCGCGGGGGACCGGGTCCTCCCCGGCACCTATGTGGGCGACGTGGACCTGAGCGGCCTGAGCCTGGAGGAGGCCGCGGCCCGGATGGAGGAGGCGTCCCAGGCGCGCTATGAGGCGCTGGAGATCCCCATCCGGGTGGGGGAGGACAACGTGATCACCTTCTCGGCCAAGGACGGCCAGGTGAAGGCGATCGGGGACAGCGAGGCCGCCGTCCAGGCGGGGAAGGGCAGTTTCCTGGCCGGGGGGTGGAACTTCCTGGCCGGCCTCCTGGGCCGGGAGACCCAGCTCAACTGCCAGGTCAGCGTGGGCAACAGCGCCTATTTGGCCGACACCCTGCGGGCGGTCTCCGCCGCGGTGGACCAGCCGGTGGAGGACCCCCACTGGGAGGTGGACGAGGAGGCCGGCGAGCTGGTCTTCTACCGGGGCCGGACCGGCCAGAGCGTGGACCAGGAGCAGGTCTTTGACGACCTGATGACCGCCCTGGCCGACCAGGGGGGCGACGTCACCGCCGCCATCCGGCTCACCGCCCCCCAGGAGCCGGACTTTGACGCCATCAAGACCCAGGTGGACCGGGAGCCCCAGAACGCCTCTCTGGACGTGGAGACCGACCAGGTCATCCCCCACAAGCTGGGCCTCACCATGGACGCCCAGAAGGCCAGGGAGGCCTTCTCCGGCCTGACCGAGGGGGAGAGCGGCCGCCTGGCCCTGGAGACCCAGGAGCCGGAGATCACCACCCTGGAGCTGCGGGCCGGCCTGTTCCGGGACCTGCTGGGAGAGGGCAGCAGCAAGATCTCCGGGGACGCCAACCGGGTGGGCAACGTGAAGCTGGCCGCCGAGGCCTGCAACGGCGTGGTCCTCCTCCCCGGAGAGCGGATGTCCTATAACCAGACCACCGGCCAGCGCACCGCCGCCAAGGGCTACCGCAAGGCGTCGGGCTACACCGCCAACGGCATCGAGGACATGGTGGGCGGCGGCGTGTGCCAGCCCTCCTCCACGCTGTACCTGGCCTGTCTCAACGCCGACCTGGAGATCGTGGAGCGGTCCAACCACCGCTACACCGTGTCCTATATGCCCGACGGCATGGACGCCACGGTGAGCTGGCCCAACCTGGACTACGTCTTCGCCAACAGCACCCCCTACCCCATCAAGGTGGAGACCTCCATCGAGAACAAGACCCTCACCGTGCGCATCTACGGCACCAAGACCGACAACAGCTATGTGAAGATGGAGAGCGTCCGGCTGTCCACCACCCCGGCGGGGGTGCGGTATCAGGCGGACGAGAGCGTCCCCGCGGGCACCACCAGGGTGCTCCAGGCGGCCCACACCGGCAAGAAGGTCCAGGTCTACAAGAACATCTACAACGGGGACGGCACCCTGCGCAGCCGCACCCTCATCAGCACCGACACCTACCGCCCCGGCGACAAGGTCGTGGCCTATAACCCCGCCGACGGCGCGCCGGACGGCAGCGTGGCCCCCACCGGGTCCACCGCCCCCACGGTGGATCCCATGACCGGCCTGCTGGTGGATCCCACCACCGGTGAGCCGATCCAGGACCCCGCCACCGGTGAGCCGGTGGTGGCCGACCCCGGCCCGGCCGAGCCCTCTGACCCCGGCCCGGCCGCCGCTCCCTCCCCCCAGCCGGGGGAGACGGAACCCGCCCCGGAGCCGGGCCAGGCCGATCAACCCGCCCCGGAGCCGGGCCAGTCCGACCAGCCCGCCCCGGAGACCCCCGCCGGCGGGACGACGGAGCCGGCCCCGGAGCCCCCCGCCCCCAGTGAGCCGCCGGTGCTCCCCCCGGAGCCCACGCCGGTCCCCGCCCCGGAGGGGATCCCCATGAGTTGAGCCCCGCGGGAGACCCTACTCACCCCAGCGTCAACGGCGTCGCCGGGACCGGCGGCGCCGTCTTTTCCGACTTTCCTCCCCTTTTCCCAGGGTCGCCGGACCGGGCGCGCCGCCCGCCGGACCCGCCGCCACGCAAGGAGGACCCCATGACACATTATCTGGACTACGCCGCCACCGCCCCCGTCCTGCCGGAGAGCGCCCAGGCGGCGCGGGACGCCCTGGACAACTTCTACAACCCCTCCTCCCAGTACCCCCCGGCCAGAGCGGCCGCCGCGGCGCTGGCCGAGAGCCGCCGGACCATGGCCGCCGCCCTGGGCTGTCAGATGGAGGAGGTGTTCTTCACCTCCGGCGGCACGGAGGGGGACAACTGGGCCCTGGCCTGGGCCGCCCAGCGCAAGCGGGGGCACATCCTCACCACCGCCATCGAGCACCCCGCCGTGCTGGAGGGGGTCAAGGCCCTGGCCCAGAAGGGATTTGAGGTGACCTACCTCCCGGTGGACTCCTCCGGCCACATCCGGGTGGAGGACTTCCAGGCCGCCCTGCGGGAGGACACGGTGCTGTGCTCGGTGATGCTGGTGAACAACGAGCTGGGCACCGTCCAGCCGGTGGCCCGGTGCTGTGCCCTGGCCAAGGCCCACAACCGGGACATCTTCTTCCACACCGACGCGGTCCAGGGCTTTCTGAAGCTCCCCATCCGGGTCCGGGACCTGGGGGTGGACGCCCTGTCCCTCTCCGGCCACAAGGTGGGCGCGCCCAAGGGGGTGGGGGCGTTCTACCTGCGGGCGGGGAGCCGGCTCAAGCCCCTGCTCCTGGGGGGCGGACAGGAGAGCGGGATGCGGGCGGGGACCGAGTCCACCGTCCTCATCGCCGCCCTGGCCGCCGCCGTCCGGCGGGGGACGGAGGACCTGGAGGCGGAGCGGGGCCGCCTGGCCCAGCTCCAGGACTACGCCGTCCGGCGGTTGAAGGAGACGGTGCCGGAGCTGGAGATCATCTCCCGCGGGGACGTGCCCCACATCCTGGCCATGACCCTGCCGGGATACCGCAGCGAGGTGGTGGTGCGCTTCCTGGGGGACCGGGGGGTCTACCTCTCCTCCGGCTCGGCCTGCCACAAGGGCAAGCCCAGCCACGTCTACGCCGCCCTGGGCCTCCCCAAGCCCTGGCTGGCCGGGGCGCTGCGGGTCTCCCTGGGCAAGGGGAGCGGTCGGGAGGACATCGACGCCCTAGCCAAGGCCCTGGAGGAGGCCAAGGCGGTGCTCTTTCCCAGTATGTCCTGAGTCCGGCGCGGCCGGTCTCCTTTCGTCGATCCCACCCGCCCCAGGCGGGCCACACCAAATTTTTTTCAGGAGGGAACGCCCATGCAAACCGTCCACACCGACAAGGCCCCCGCCGCCATCGGCCCCTACTCCCAGGGGTACGCCGCCGCCGGACTGTTCTTCACCTCCGGCCAGATCCCCGTGGACCCCGCCACCGGGGCCATCCCGGAGGGGATCGCCGCCCAGGCCGAGCAGAGCTGCAAGAACGTGGGGGCCATCCTGGCCGCCGCCGGGTCCGGCTTCGACCGGGTGGTGAAGACCACCTGCTTCCTGGCCGACATCGGGGACTTCGCCGCCTTCAACGAGGTCTACGCCCGGTTCTTCACCAGCCGCCCCGCCCGGAGCTGTGTGGCGGTGCGGGACCTGCCCAAGGGGGTGCTGTGCGAGGTGGAGGCCATCGCGGAGCTCTAAAGACCGGAGTCCTCCCCGCCGCCCCGCGGACAGACAAAGCGCCCCGGCCGCCTTCTCAGGCGGCCGGGGCGCTTTTACTCCGTCGCGACGGTCCAATCAGGAGAGTTTCAGGTCCCCGTCCTTGATCCAGCCCAGCTTCCGCAGCAGCAGGCCGAACAGCCAGGTGAGGAGGGCGGGGAGGACGAAGGAGATCAGGATCAGCCCCACCCAGTCCATGGCGCCGGGGGCGATGGCCTGGGCGCCGTTGGCCAGGGCCTGCTCGCTGGGTTCCAGCCAGCCGGTCCAGACCCCGATCTGGCCGCACAGGCCGCAGGTGCCCATCCCGGCGTTGATGGGGTCGCCGTTCATCTGGAGGTGGAAGACGCAGGTGGCCAGGGGGCCGGTGATGGCGCTGGTGAGGATGGCGGGGAGCCAGATCCGGGGGTTTTTGACGATGTTGGGCATCTGGAGCATACTGGTGCCGATCCCCTGGCTCACCAGGCCGCCCCAGCGGTTCTCCCGGAAGCTCATCACCGCGAAGCCCACCATCTGGGCGCAGCACCCCGCCACGGCGGCGCCCCCGGCCAGGCCCACCAGCCCCAGGGTGTGGCAGATGGCGGCGGAGGAGATGGGCAGCGTCAGGGCGATCCCCACCAGCACGCTCACCGCCATGCCCATCCAGAAGGGCTGGAGCTGGGTGGTGCGGTTGACCAGGGTGCCGAAGGCGTTGGCCGCCGCCCCCACCGGCGGGGCGATGAGGTAGGCCAGGGCCACCCCGGCGGCGATGGTCACCGCGGGGGTGACCAGCAGGTCGATCTTGGTCTCCTTGCTCACCGCTTTGCCCAGCTCCGCGGCCAGGATGGCGATGAACAGCACCGCCAGCGGGCCCCCCGCCCCGCCCAGGGAGTTGGCCGCCTGTCCCACCGCGGCCAGGGAGAAGAGCACCAGGGGCGGGGCCTGGAGGGCGTAGCCGATGGCCACGGCCATGGCCGGGGCGGACATGGCGCTGGCGAAGCCGCCCATCTCCACCAGGAGGTCCACCCCCAGCTGCTGGCCCAGGGTCTTGATGATGGTGCCGATGAGCAGGGAGCAGAACAGCCCTTGGGCCATGGCCCCCAGGGCGTCGATGCCGTAGCGCCGGGCGGAGATGACGATGTTCTTCCGCTTGAGAAACGCCTTGAACTTTTCCATACCGTATCTTCCTTTCCGCCCGGTCAGTCCAGCACTTCCTGAAAGCCCGGGCACAGGTTGGGCCGCTTGGGATCCAGCATTCCCAGGGCCCCGTGCTCCCGAAGGAGCCGGTGGAGCTCGTCCATGCCGTATTTCAGCTTGTACTCGATCTCCTCCTTATAGCAGGGGATCACCTCGTAGAGCATGACCCGCTGGCCGTCCTCCGCTGTGAGGCCGCCCAGCGGCCCGTCTCCCCAGCCGAGCACCACGCCGCCGAAGCCCACGCTGGGGTCCAGGGGGGCGTAGTCCTCCCCGTTGGGCACGGTGTGGGCGTAGGCCAGCCAGGTCTTGTACTGGTGAGGGAACCGGGCCAGGAAGCTGAGGGTGGCCAGCGGCCAGAGGGCGGAGGAGGGGAGGTCGTCCCCCGCCCTGTCCAGAGGCCAGTCCCCGGGGAGAAAGAGGTACAGCTCCGCCCGGGACAGGTCCACCTTGGCTGCCTTGACCACCTGGGGAGGCAGGGGCATAGGCAGGTCGCTCATCCCGGTGGTGAAGACCACATAGAAGGGCTGTTCCCTGGTGGGCTCCAGGACGTGGAGCGTCACCTGGACGTAGTCGGCGAGGAGGTCCCGGCAGCACCGGTGGCTCCGGCCGGGAAAGAGCCGGAGGAAGTGGTCCTGGACCTCCCGGGCGTAGACCCCCGCCCGGTCGGGCAGGTGGAGCTTGTCCGCCTCCTCCGGCGAGGCGTAGCGGTACACCGCCGTCCCGTCCGGGGCGGTCTCCCGCCGCCGGCTCCGCCAGCGATCCAGCAGACTCATGAGATCCCTCCTGTTCAAGCGCCGTTTTCCGCATTATGACAGGCTCCGGGGAAAAAGTCAAGCCCCCGGCCCCGGCGGGCATATCCGGCCCCGGGCCGGCATAGGCTCCAGGGAAAGGGGGACAAGACGATGAGCATGGAAAACACCGCGGCCACCGCCCACCGGGTGGTGCTGGCCGACCGGACCCGCCTGGAGATCACCGGGGTGGAGGAGGTGGAGAGCTTCGACGAGGGTGAAATTATTATGTCAACCAACCGGGGCCAGTTGGTGGTCCGGGGAGAGGGGCTGCACATCGGGACGCTGAGCCTGGAGGGCGGCGCGCTGAAGGTGGACGGGACGGTGGAGAGCCTGAGCTACGAGGACACGCCGGAGGAGCGGGTCGGGCTGCTGAGCCGCCTGTTCCGATGACGGCGGAGCAGGCCCTGGGCAATCTCCCCGCCGACCAGGCCGCCGCCTTCGGCGGGGCGCTGGCCCTGGGCTTCGGCCTGGGGGTGGGGTACGACCTGCTGCGGCTCCTGCGCCTGGGGCGGGGGAGCCGGGTGTGGGCGGCGGTGCTGGACAGCCTGTTCTGGTGCGGGGCGTGCGCCGCGGCCATGCTCTACACCGTGGCCTGCACCAGGGGCCGGGTGGAGGTGTACGCCCTGTGCGCCATGGCCCTGGGGGCGGCGGCCTACTTCCTGCTGGCCAGCCCGCTGGTGCGGTGGGGGGAGGCCCTGCTCCTGCGCCTGGGGGAGCGGCTGTGGTGGGCGGTGACCGCCCCGCTGGTCCTGCTGGGAGGGCGGATAAAAAAATTTTGGATTTTTTTCAAAAAACGCTTTTCTTTTTGGGGAAGTTGGTTTACAATAATAAGGCAACTTGGGCCCAAGTCGGAAAAACGCGGGCGCAAAAGACGACCGGAAGGGGGGCGAGGCTGGTATGAGAGTGAAACGGGCGGGGATGCTCACCAAGCTCCTCATCCTGATCTTACTGGTCGCCACGGTGACCACCTACCTCAACCTCCGCAAGGAGCTCCGGGTCCTGTCCGACCAGCGGGTCACGCTGGAGCGGCAAAACGCGAAACAGCGCCAGGAAAACGACGCGCTGTCCGCCGCCATCGCCCAGAAGGACGACCCTGAGCGCCTCGCCGCCGTGGCGAGGGAGCGGCTGGGCTATGTGGCTCCCGGAGAGATCGTCTTTTACGACAGCGGCAACTGACCGGGGACGAGAATTCTTGGGAGAGAGGATCAGAAAGAGCGTATGGAGTTTGGAGTCGGTTCTATCGTAGAGGGCAAGGTAACGGGCATCACCAAGTTCGGGGCGTTCGTCTCCCTGCCCGGGGGAAAATCCGGATTGGTACATATTTCCGAGATCGCCTACGCCTACGTCAACGAGGTCTCCGACCACCTGAAGGTGGGCCAGGAGGTGAAGGTGAAGGTCATCGGCATCGACGAGTCCAACCGGATCAATCTTTCCATCAAAAAGGCGCTGCCGCCCCCGCCCCGCCAGAGCGGAGGCTCCTCCGGCCCCCAGGGCCGCGGCCAGAGCGCGGGCTTCACGCCCAAGCAGCCCCCCGCCCCCGCCTCCTTCGAGGACCGGCTCAAGCAGTTCATGCAGCAGAGCGACTCCAAGCTGTCCGAGATTCGGGCCGCCGACCGCCGCAATACCCGCCGGGGCGCCGGCGGGAGGGGCCAGAGCCGATAGGCTCCGGACGATTCAGAACACACACGAAGGGCCTGGGGCGGATCGCCGCTCCAGGCCCTTTTCTATGCGGATGGGACGGCCGGGCCGCCCCGTCCGCCGTTTTTTGGTCCGCCGCGGCCAGCGCCTACGGCGCGAGCCCCGCGCCGCGCAGGTCGTCGCGCACGGTGTTGCGCCGCCGCTCCTGAAGGGCCTCGATGGTGCCCGGCACCGACTCCTTCACAGAGGGGGCGGCGTCCAGGTCCCGCTCGCCCTGTTCCCGGGTAGCCGCCGCGAAGGGCGCGGTGAGCAGGGGGTTGTCCCGCCCGAACCGCTCCTGGAGGTCCCTGCGGTAGATTGCCTGCTCCCGCTCCCCCATGGGTCGGGCCTGCACGTCGCCGGGGAGGTTGTCGGCCATATCCCGCTCCAAGTGGTGGAGCGTTTTCATGTAGGAGTACATCCGCTTCCCGCTGTCCTGGACCGCGTCCTCCCCCTGGCCCATGACGATGGCGTCGCGGTGGGAGGCGTAGGTCAACAGGGTGGGCAGCACGTTGTTGTAGTATCCAGACAGCCGCTCATACTCCTTGTCCTCCTTGTCCTCCGGGTCGAAGATCTCCGGCATCTGCTGGATCAGCTGGGCGCAGTCCTGCATCATGTTCATATCCTTGTAGAGGTCTTTGCCCCCCAGGCGGATCACGTCCTCCGGGTGCATCTGGCTGAGGGAGATGCCGTATTTGTGCTGCACGCTGCGCAGGTGGCTCAGGTAGATCTTCTTCAGCTGGCGCGCGCCCTTGTCGAAGCGCTGGTCCGCCTCTTCCACCGCCGAGCTGTCCTTAAAATCCAGGTCTTTCCGCTGGCCCGCCAGCAGGTCGTCGTACATCTCGGTGATCTGGTCGTCGTCCATGCCCATCTTCCGGCCCTCGTTCACGGCCCCGGCCATGGAGCGCAGATAGTTCAGCCCGTTGAACTGCCTGGACTGGGTGATCGCCCGGCGCTTGACGTCGGCGTCCTCCAGGTCGATCCCATCTTTCCACTGCCGGCCCGAGGCGTTGGACAGATTGGTGTCGATACTGTTGTACTCCTCATCGTTATAGCGCCGGCGGAGGGCGGTGACCAGGTCCTGGCCCTCTTCGTTGGCGTCGAGTTCCGCCTGCGTCTGGCCGCCCAGTTGGACGAGGTGGAGCATGAGGCTGACGTCGCTTCCCAGGGGGCCCTGGTCGGGGGCGACCCGCTCAGGGCTGGGCACGGGGGCGGCCGCCCTGCGCGCCTCCGCCTCCTGGCCGTACTGCTCCCGCAGCGCCCGCTTGGCCCGGCTCCTCTGGATAAAGTGGAACCGGGAGGGCAGCTCGGTGATCAGGTCGGGGCTGGAGATCAGACCCGCCTCGTCGTCCTGGCGCTGCTGGGCGCGGTTGCGCTCCAGCTGGATCTCCTCCTCGTCGCCCTTTTTGGCCTGCATCACCCCGCAGGTCACCGGGGAGACGCCGGAGCCGGAGATGGGAGTCACCGGTCCGGAGTAGACCGGCTCCCCCGCCGCGGCCATCTGGCCCTCCCGATCCGCCCTGGCCTCCAGGGCGGGATCGCGCAGCAGGCCCCTGCCGCCCCGCTCGCCCCGCGCCTGGCTCACCACGTGGGAGAGCTCGTGGCCGATCAGCTCCTGCCCGGCGGCGGAATAGGGGTCCAGCTTGCCCGGGGCGAAGGCCACGCTCTGGCCCATGGTCACGGCGTCCGCCCCCGCGTCCGCCACCGCCTGGCTCTGGTAAAAGCTCACCTGGGGGAAACCCGTCCCAAACGCCGCCTCCATCTTCTCCCGGACCGCGCCGGGCAGATCCACCCGGCTGCCCATCTGCTCCCGGCTGGGCTCGGCGGCGCCGCCGGCCAGCTCCGCGATGGAGGGGCCGGGGGCGCCGGTCTGGCCGCCGTCCCGGAGGGCCGGGGAGGGCTGGGCGGCCCGGCGGCGGTCCATATAGGTCTGCGACATCCCAGCTCCCCTCCCCTTGGCGCGGGGCTACAATGACCCCGATTTTATCCTAGTCTAAGTATACCGCCCCTGGGGGAACTTGCAACAGTTCCGGCACAAAAATCCCCAAAATCACGCAAACGGTAGGCGGGCGGTACACCGCCTGCCCACCGCCTGTTCCGGGGCGGCTCCGGGGCCGGGGGAGGGCTTGCCCCCGGCGGCTTTTTTTGCTACAATGGCCATAGAAAAGGGCGCGGACCCGCGGCCCGCGCCCGAGGGAGGCGAACGCGCCCCCGATGGGAGAATGGAAATGAACGTGGGTCAGCGACCCATGGCCCCATTGTAGCACCCCGCGGGGGAAAACCCCGTCGAAATCCGCGCCAGGAGGGAAAGGTATGCGCATCATCAACGCCGTGGTCCACCCGGTGGACGCCCCGCCCATCCCCCAGGGCTTCGTGGCCTGGGAGGGGAGCGGCTGGCCGCCCTGGGCCCCATGGACGCCCTGCCCCAGGGGGACTGGGGGGAGACGCTGGACGCCCAGGGGGGCCACGTCACCCCCGGCTTTCTCGACGCCCACTGTCACCTGGGCCTCTTCGCCGACGCCCTGGGTCCGGAGGGGGAGGACGGCAACGAGGACGCCGACCCCGTCACCCCCCACCTGCGGGGGTTGGACGGCCTGGACCCCATGGACCGCTGCTTCGCCGAGGCCCTGGCCGCCGGGGTGACCGCCGTGGTCACCGGGCCGGGGTCCGCCAACCCCATCGGGGGGCAGATGGTCTGCGTCCGGACCCAGGGCCGGGTGGCGGACCGGATGGTCCTCCAGGCCCCCGCGGCCATGAAGCTGGCCCTGGGGGAGAACCCCCGGCGGACCTACCGCCGCCGCCGGGAGAGCCCCGTCACCCGCATGGCCACCGCCGCCCTGATCCGGGGGACGCTGACGCGGGCCGCGGACTACGCCGACCGGCTGGCGCGGGGGGAGCGGCCGGAGCCGGACCCCAAGCTGGAGGCCCTGCTCCCGGTCCTGCGCCGGGAGGTCCCGGTCCACATCCACGCCCACCGGGCCGACGACATCGCCACCGCCCTGCGCCTGGCGGAGGAGTTCGACCTGCGGTGCGTCCTGGTCCACGCCACCGAGGCCCCCCTGATCGCCGACGCCGTGGCCCAGAGCGGCGCGCCGGTGATCGCCGGGCCGCTGCTCACCGACCGCTCCAAGCCGGAGCTGCGCCACGCCCAGCTGTCCGGCCCCGCCGCCCTGGTCCGGGCGGGGGTGCGGGTGGCCCTGTGCACCGACCACCCGGAGGTCCCCATCCAATACCTGCCCCTGTGCGCCGCCCTGGCGGTCCGGGGCGGGCTGACCCAGGAGGAGGCCCTGGCCGCCATCACCCTGGAGCCGGCGCGGATCCTGGGCCTGGACCGGCGGCTGGGCTCCCTGACGCCGGGGAAGGAGGCGGACCTGGTCCTCACCCCCGGCCCGCCCCTGGACCCCACCGCCGCCCCCAAGGCGGTCATTCTCAGCGGAAGGAGGGTGGTGTGATGCGGGAGCTTCAGGTATCCCGGCTCACCGAGCTGGTGGCCCGGCTGTGCGTGGAGGCCAACACCCGTCTGCCCCAGGACCTGTGCCAGGTCATCCGCCAGGCCGGGAGCCGGGAGGAGCGGCCCCTGGCCAGGGCCATTCTGGGGGACATGGAGGAGAACTTCACCTTCGCCGGGGCGCGGGGTCTGCCCATCTGCCAGGACACGGGGATGGCGGTGGTCTTTCTCACCGTGGGCCAGGAGGTCCACTTTGTGGGCGGCGGCGTGGAGGAGGCGGTGAACGCCGGGGTGGCCAAGGGCTATGTGGAGGGGCGCCTTCGCTGTTCTGTGGTGGCGGACCCCCTGCGCCGGCAGAACACCGGGGACAACACCCCCGCCGTCCTCCACCTGCGGCTGGTCCCCGGGGACCGGGTGACGGTCACCGTGGCCCCCAAGGGCTTCGGCAGCGAGAACATGAGCCGGACGCGGATGTTCACCCCCGCCGCCACCCAGGCGGACGTGGAGGACTTCGTGGTGGAGTGCGTCCGCCTGGCCGGGTCCAACCCCTGCCCGCCGGTGGTGGTGGGCGTGGGCTTGGGGGGCGACTTCGAGAGCTGCGCCCTGGCCGCCAAGGAGGCCCTGTGCCGCCCGGTGAGCCTCCGCCACAGCGACCCCTACTACGCCCAGATGGAGCGCCGCCTGCTGGAGCGGCTCAACACCCTGGACATCGGCCCCCAGGGCTTCGGCGGGGCCACCACCGCCCTGGCGGTGGCCGTGGAGCCCCGGCCCACCCACATCGCCGGCCTGCCCTGCGCGGTGAACATGGGCTGCCACGTCACCCGCCACGCCTCCGGGGAAATCTGAACAAAAACTTCCAAAAAAGACGTGACTTTTTTGGTGATGTATGGTATGCTGGTGGCAAGGGAGAGATCCCCCAGGCTATCACAAAGGAGTTGACGGAGCATGAAGTTCACCTACACCGATAAGAAGGTCGATCTCCCCGCCAGCGTACACGCCTACGCGGAGAAGAAGGTGGGGAAGCTGGAGCGGTACTTCAAGCAGGACACGGAGGCCGCCCTGGTCTTCAGCGTCCAGAAGGGCCAGAACCAGGTGGAGCTGACCCTCCGCTCCGGCGGCACCATCATCCGGGTGTCCGAGTCCACCTCCGATATGTTCGCCACCATCGACGCCGCCGTGGCCTCGGTGGAGCGCCAGATCCGCAAGAACAAGGCCCGGCTGGAAAAGCGCCTGCGCCAGGAGGCGTTCCAGCCCAGCGCCGAGCCCACGTCCTTCGCCCCGGAGGAGGGGGAGGAGGACCTGGAGATCGTCCGCACCAAGCGCTTCCCCCTGAAGCCCATGACCGCGGAGGAGGCGGTGCTCCAGATGAACCTGCTGGGCCACGCCTTTTTCGCCTTCCGGGACGTGGACCAGGACAGCGCCTTCTCCGTGGTGTACCGCCGCGCCGACGGGGGCTACGGCCTGATCCAGGACCGGGTGGACTGACCCGCACCGCCGCGTGACCGGGGCTTCGGCCCCGGTTTTTTTCGGTCTGGGGCGGAGGGAAAAGAATTCCTTGTAATCCGCGGGGGAATAGGCTATAATGTCAGAGGGCCGGGTCCTGCCCGGCCCTTTTCCGCGAGAAGAACCGCGGGCTCCGCCCTCCGGCGGCCGCGGGATGGAGTCAGGAGAGACGGGAATGGCACAGTTTGACGCAGTAGTCATCGGCGCGGGCTTCGCCGGGGCGGTGGTGAGCCGGGTCCTGGCGGACGCGGGCCGACGGGTCGCCCTGCTGGAGCGGCGGGACCATATCGGCGGCAACGCCTACGACCACATCGACGACGCCGGGGTCCTGGTCCACAAGTACGGCCCCCACATCTTCCACACCGGGGACCGGCGGGTCTACGACTACCTCAGCCGCTTCACCGCCTGGCGGGACTATCAGCACCGGGTGGTGGCCAACGTCCACGGCCGGCTCATGCCGGTGCCCTTCAACCTCACCAGTCTGGACATCGCCTTCGGCGACCGGGCCCCCGACCTCGCCCGGCGGCTGACGGCGGCCTACGGCGAGGGGGCGAAGGTCACCATCCTGGACCTGCGCCGGAGCCGGGACCCGGAGCTGGCCCAGCTGGCCGACTACGTCTACGAGAACATCTTCAAGACCTACACCGTGAAGCAGTGGGGCCAGGCCCCGGAGGACATCGACCCCGCCACCACCGCCAGGGTGCCGGTCTTCCTCTCCCGGGACGACCGGTATTTCCAGGACCCCTGGCAGGGGATGCCCCAGGAGGGCTACACCAGCCTCTTTGAGCGGATGCTGGACCACCCCAACATCACCCTGCGCCTGAACACCGACGCGCTGCGGGTGCTGACCCTGACCCAGGTGGGGACCACCCTGGTGGACGGGGCGGTGTTCAAGGGCCCCATCGTCTACACCGGCGCGGTGGACGACCTCTTCGAGCGGCGCTTCGGCCGCCTGCCCTACCGCACCCTGGACTTCGTGTTCGAGACCCACCCGGTGGAGTGGTACCAGACCCACGGCACGGTGAACTACACCGTGGACCAGGACTACACCCGCATCACCGAGTTCAAGCACCTCACCGGCCAGGAGCTGGCCAAGAAGACCACCATCGTCAAGGAGTTCTCCAAGGCGTACACCGGCCAGGACGGGGAGATCCCCTACTACGCCGTCATCACCCCGGACAGCCGCGCCCTGTACGACCGCTACGCCGCCCTGGCGGGGGAGTACGGCAACCTGCGCCTGCTGGGCCGCCTGGCCGAGTATCAGTACTACAATATGGACGCCATCGTGGGCCGGGCGCTGGACCTGGGCCAGGAGCTGGTCCGGGCGCTGGACCGGGAGATGGGGAAAGGATGAGAGCGAGATGGCAGATAAGCTGATCACCTTCGCGGTGCCCTGCTACAATTCGGCGGAGTATATGGACCACTGTATCCAGACCCTGCTCACCGGTGGGGAGGACGTGGAGATCATCCTGGTGGACGACGGCTCCACCAAGGACGACACCCCCGCCATCTGCGACCGCTACGCCCAGGACTACCCCGACGTGGTCCGGGTCATCCACCAGGACAACGGCGGCCACGGCGAGGGGGTCAACCAGGGCGTCCGCCACGCCACGGGGGCCTATTACAAGGTGGTGGACTCCGACGACTGGCTGGACGAGGCGGCGCTGGCCCAGGTGCTGGACAAGCTCCGGGAGTTCGTGGCCAAGGGCCACCCCCTGGACCTGATGATCGCCAACTACGTCTACGAGCACGTGGCGGACCAGACCCAGAAGGTGATGGACTACAAGAACGTCTTCCCCGTGGGCCGGGTCTTCACCTGGAAGGAGGTGGGCCATTTCGGCGTGAGCCAGTACCTGCTGATGCACTCGGTGATCTACCGCACCCAGCTGCTCCGGGACTGCGGCCTGTCGCTGCCCAAGCACACCTTCTATGTGGACAACATCTTCGTCTACCAGCCCCTGCCCTTTGTCAAGACCCTCTACTACATGGACGTGGACCTCTACCGCTACTTCATCGGCCGGGCGGACCAGTCGGTCCAGCAGGACGTGATGGTGGGCAGGGTGGACCAGCAGGTGCGGGTCACCCGCGCCATTATCGACGCCCACGACCTGGTCGCCCTGAAGGAGAAGAACCCCCGGCTGGCCAAGTATATGTTCAACTACCTTTCCATGATGATGACCATCTCCTCGGTCTTCCTCATGCTGGACGGCTCGCCGGAGAAGATGCTGGAGAAGGACGAGTTGTGGGCCTATCTGAAAAAGCGCGCCCCCAAGATCTACCGCAAGGTGAAGTACGCCTCCCTGGCCATGTGCGGCGGCTTCCCCCGGTGGGTGACGATCACCGGTTACCGTCTGGCCAGGAAGGTTTACAAGTTCAACTGATCCCGCGGGCGGCGCCGGCCGCCCGCTTTTTTTGCCCGGCGACAAAAAACCCGGCCCGAAGCAAAGCTCCAGACCGGGATTGGTGGACGATACAGGACTTGAACCTGTGACCTCCCGCACGTCAACGGCGTTTTCATATTTTTTGTAATATTTTTGGCTCTTTATAGTTGTTTCTGCTCCATTCCACTTGCTTTCCAGAACTTTCTGGTGGTGGGCTGTCCGCTGTTTCCCCGCCGCTCTGTGGCAGGTTATGTGGTCAGAAAAGCCGAGCCCATCCACGGCGCGAGCCACAAACGGGCGTCGGCTTTCTCTTTTCGCCCCACCCATCACGCCCTCAGTTGATACGCCTTATCAAAGAGACAAACTTCTATCCCCAACGTTCCTGTCTGTTACGCTTTGATATATCTCGCCGTCCGCGGAGGGCCGAGCCGTTTGATCGCGCCGCTTCGGACCATCTCCCCCAGCACGGCCTCCACCGTCGTGGGGCTGACGTCCGGGAGGATCTGGCAGATCTCCGCCTTGGAGAGGGGCGTCAGGCTGTTGAGGACGGTGGCCTCCACCCGGGCCTTTTTGGTGATCCGCTTCCCGCTGACCACCGCAAACCGCTTGTCCAGCTCCTGATAGCACAGATAGAGCGTGGAGAGGAAATTCTCCATAAACGGGAAGTAGCTGTTTTCGTTCGTGTCCCAGCCTTCGGAGGACTGCCGCAGGGCCTCATAGTAATAGGCTTTGTGGTGGTTGATCTGTTCCTCGAAGGACACATACTTTCCGGCGTCGTAGCCATTTTTGTAAAGGAGTAGCAGGGACAGCAGCCGGGACATTCTGCCGTTGCCATCCCGGAAGGGGTGGATGCACAGGAAATCCAGGATCACGCAGGGGATCAGCAGGAGTTGATTGACATTCGCGTCGTCCCGCGCCGCCAGGTAGGCCAGCTCCAGCTGTTCCATGGCCTTCGGCGTGTCTGCGGCGGAAACCGGGCGGAACCGCACATGGCGGTTTCCGTCCGCGTCCACTTCCAGGATCACGTTGTCGTCCGCCTTGTACTGCCCGCCGTACTCGTAGCCCGCGAGGGACATCATGATCTCATGCAGACGGAGGATGTCGCTCTCCCGGAAGTCGATGTGGGCAAAGTCCAGGTGGATCGCATTCAGCGCGTCCCGGTATCCGGCGATCTCCGCCTCATTATGGTTGAGCGGCGCGCTGTTCTGGTTGACGATGGCGGCGATACGCTCGTCGCTGGTGACGATCCCCTCAATGGCGTTGGAGCTCTTGATGGACTGCACTTTGGCGACGGCCTCCAACTCCGTAAAGATTTGCGCGTATGCCCCCTTGCGGACGCCCGCCATGGTCTTGAGCGCCGAAATATTCGCGGTCAAATTCACAAGGCCGGCCGGCAACAGCCCGTTATTCAAAAAAGAGTAATCAAACCTTCGCATGGACCGCCCCCCATTTCTGCACATTATTATAGCCATATATATGCAGAAAGTCAAGCAAACCTCGGTCGTTTCTGCACATAGTTATTTCAATTATATGATATCATTCCATACAGAAACATTTTGTACGCCAAATTGCCTGTCTCCCGCACTTACTACGGTACCGTCATAGCGCAAACCCAAGGTATTCACAGGACCTACTGCAATGGCTACTATTCCATTCCAGTCCTCTACATCACACTGACCAACTTTATTATCCCCTGTGGCTACAACTGTTCCGTCCGAGCGTAAACCAACTGTGAATTCACTATTTGCGGCAATCGCCACAATATCTGTCCAGCCTTCCACGTTGCTTTGACCATAGTCCATCTCACTTGGCACTGAAGTCGCAATGACTGTACCATCTTTTCGTAGACCAACAACATGAGCTTCGCCTGCTGCTAAGGCAACGATATCTGTCCAGCCTGCTACTTCGCTGATATTGTAGTTAAAATAGATTTCCTCCGGGTCCTCCGTATATACCACAGTGCCGTCTGCCCGCAATCCGTAAGTATGATAGGGACTCGCACATATGTCGACAATATCCGTCCAGCCACTTACGTTACACAGGTCGAAGCGGTCGACTCGGGGAACGGTTTGTCAAGAGGTTTTTGCGAGATTGTCTAAATTAAATTTTTGAGCGGTGGAAAAACCGCCTAAAATCTCCTGCTTGCAGATGTCAAAAAGCGCCTTTTCAAGCGGTTTTTTCGCCTTTTCAGCCTGTTTCACGCAGACGAATAAGTTGTTTTTCCAAGTCGTAATTCATAGCTTGTATCCATTAAGGACAGAACTGTAGTATATATTTCGCTTAGTGCGGAAGGCAACGGAACGAAGGAAGCTCCTTACGAAATTGATAATGCCGACAAGCTTGCCCTTTTTGCCGAATTGGTAAATACCGGATGTACAAGCATTTGCGGTAAGGTTGTTGCGGATATTGATTTTTCCGAGCATTCAAATCAAGGTGTTATGATAGGAACTCAGATAGGCTATACCGCTTAGAAATTGATACGCTATGACAAAGAATAAGGCCGCGGGCGGGGTGGCTGGACCGCCGGCGGCCTTGGTTTATGCCCTGTTCAATTTCTGTGCTGATCGCTCTACCATAACGATTTTCTGGCCCGCCCATTCCGTCCGCTTTACAATTCCGCACCCTGTCTGTATACTAAGGGTACAGTCGGGGGGTGAGGGGATGGCGGAGAGGCGGATCTGCGCCGGGTACTACAAGCGGTACGACGGCAAGGTGATCTATGTTGTCACCACGGCAAAGGACGCGGACACCGGCGAGGAAACCGTGATCTGGACGCCGTCTCTCTACGCCGACGCCCGCCAATATTTCACCATGAGCAAAAAGTCCTTCTGCGGGGATGTTGAGGTGGACGGGAAACGCCAGGCCAAGTTCAAACGGCAGACCTCTATGCGGCTCTCCGACGCCGCGGCCGAACGGTATGAGGAGGAGGGGCTTCGCGGGCCGGTGCGGAAAAGGTATTCCGCCCCGGTGGATGGATACGACGCATGGGAACAGCCCCGCCCGCGAACCTACTACGAATACGCAAAGGCCCTGTGCGAGGGCTGCCGTCTCGGCCTACGAAAGTATCAACTCTGCGTTTCAGAGAAGAAGTACATCGCGATCTCAAAAAAGGACTTCCTCGCCTTGGAGCAGGACCTCCGCTTCCTGAACACCTGCGTAAAGACGGTGCTGAAGGACTACGCCGGATATTTTGACGAGCGGTTCATCCAAGGGCTATCCATCCGCAGGTATGCCCAAGCGCACAGCCTCAACCGCGGGAGCGTGGATCACCTGCAAAGGAAGTTTTTCACGGCGCTGGCCGCCGTACTAAAGGAGCGGGATGAGGCGGAGGGGACGAGCCGCCTCCTGCCGGAGAAATAACAGAAGAAGGAGAAGCGAGCGTCTGCCGGCAAGGCAGGCGCTCGCTTTTTATGTCAGGACTATGTCAGCCGGGAAATATATCCGGATCAGTAGTGGGGGGAATTTTAGACTACGATGGCAAAACGCAGACCCTCCGGGGACGGCATGGTCCGCAAGCGTGACGATGGCCGCTGGGAGGGGCGCATCGTGGTAGGGCACAAGGAAAATGGCGGCCCCATCTTCCGCTACATCTACGCCGCCACCCAAAAAGAGCTGACCGCCAAGCTGCGGCAGAACATTGACGCCTACCAGGGCGTAGACCTCTCCGAGCGGAGCGGGATGACCTTTGGAGCGTGGCTGGACAGGTGGTTGGATGAGCGCATGACGGGCGCCATCCGCAGCCACACTCTGGACGGCTACCGGCAGAGTATCAAGAACCATGTCAAGCCCTACTTGGGTCAGAAGCCGCTGGCAAAAATCACGCCAGATGATTTAAGAAACCTGTACGATCATCTTTTGGAGCGCGGCAGGATCGGGAAGCGTTCCGGGTGCGGCCCCGGCCTTGCGCCGACCACTGTCCACGACATCCATACCATTCTCCACCACGCGCTGAAAGCGGCGGCAGAAGAGGGCCTTCTGCCCGCCAACCCCGCGGACAAGGTGATCCCGCCCAAAGTGGCAAATCAGCCCAAGGGCATCCTGAACAACGCCCAGCTGGATACGCTGATGGCGACCATACGCAAGGACGAACTCTGGCACGATTTCTTCTACACAGAGTTGACCACCGGCCTGCGCCGGGGAGAACTATGCGGCCTTAGATGGGAGGACTTCGACAGCGAGACAGGAACTCTGAATGTGTGCCGTACCATCCGGGTCGGAAAGGGAGGCGCGCGAACGGCGGGAGACACCAAGACCTTCGCCGGGACGCGCGCCATTCTGCTTCCGCACAGTACAGCGCAACTTCTGCGGGAGAGAAAAGCCTCCGCGTTGACAGAATGGATCTTCCCCGATCCCCTCAAGCCGGAACGCCCCACCAATCCCAACAGCGCCTACCGCCAGTTGAAGAAACTTTTGGCCGAGGCGGGGCTGCCCGACATCCGCTTCCACGATCTCCGGCACACCTTCGCCAACCCATGCCTTGGCCGGAGGAGTAGACGCCAAGACCCTCTCCGGCATCCTGGGCCACACCAAGGCCAGCTTCACGCTGGACACCTACGCCCACGTTACCGGCGATATGCAGAGGCACGCGGCAAAAATCGTGGGCGGTTTTATAGCGGACATTTTGTAGGAGGCGAAAGGATGGCAAAACGGAAAAGCAACCGGGGCAATGGCAGCATTCATCTGCGGAAGGATGGCCGCTGGGAGGGCCGATATGTGATCGGTTATGATGAGAAGGGCCTGCCAAAGACGAAAAACGTCCTTGCCAAAACCAAGCGGGAGTGTGAGCGGAAGCTGAAAGAACTGCGCGCCAGCCTCAAGCGCGCGGAGCCGGAGCGATTCAAAGCGGACGTGACCTTCGGGGCATGGCTGGATCACTGGTATCAAACCGACTGCAAGCCCGCCATTCGTCCCAAGACCCAGGCAGACTACGAAAACCGCGTCTATCAGCATATCATCCCGGAGCTGGGCCATATCCCGCTGGCCAAACTGACCCCAGGCGACCTCCAGCAGTTCTACGTCCGGCTCAAGCGGGGAGGGCGGCTCCTTCGCGCGAAGGAGTATGGCCCCGGCCTCTCCGACCGCATGGTGAAAAGCTGTCATGTGACCTGCCGGGTGGCGCTGGACAAGGCGGTGGCCCAGGGGCTGATCCCGAAAAATCCCGCCGCCGCCTGTAAAGCTCCGGCGACCCACCCCAGGGAGATGCAGGTGCTGACACAAGACGAGATGCGGCGTTTGCTGATCCAAGCCAAGGAGGACGGGTGCTATGAGCTCCTTCTGCTGGAGCTCTCCACCGGTCTGCGCCGCGGGGAACTGCTGGCCCTCCAGTGGGACGACCTGGACCTTGCCACCGGAGAGCTGAGGATCGAGCGGCAGGTGCAGAGGGTGAAGGGGGCGTTGACCGTCACCCAGCCCAAGACCAGGGCGTCCAGCCGAAGCGTCATCCTTCCAGCCCCAACCTTGGACGCCCTGAAGAGCTACCGGCAAAGGGTGGATTCCCGCTGGATATTTCCCTCGCCGGTCAAAAAGGACTCTCCCCTGGACCCCGCGGCGGTTCGGAAGAAGCTGTCCGTCGTTTTGGAGCGGGCGGGCTGTAAACACGTCCGTTTCCACGACCTCCGCCACACCTTTGCCACCAATGCCCTGGAACACGGCATGGACGTGAAGACCCTGTCCGCCATCATCGGCCACGTCTCCAGCGGCACCACGCTGAACGTCTACGCCCACGTCACCGACGAGATGCGCCGGACGGCGGCGGCAAAAATCGACCGGGCCATCGCCAAGGCAGAGCCGCGGCCGGAGACGTCAGCCCCCAAAAAGCGCACGCAAACCACATTCCAGGCGGTCAAGGGCAAATACCGCAAGCCCGGCACCGGCTATGTAAAGCAGATCAGCCCCAACTGCTGGCAGGGCCGCTACTCCCCCAAGGTCAAGGGCAAACGCCTCTCCCGCAATGTCTACGCGCCGACTGAAGCCGCGTGCGAGGCCAAGCTGGCGGAGCTCATCGGGCAGATGAAAGCTGAAATTTCCGCTGTCAGCGCCCAGGATCACGCAAGCTGAGCGGGCCGTGGGATCCATAGAAGCGAGGTGAGGACTGGGATGTTTGATGGGCAAAGAGTTTTCCCGTCTGTGGCATGGTGTGTGGTCAGCTGAAAAGTCGTGGCGGTAAAATCCGCCAAAAAGTTAAAAAAGTCGCCGTTTTCACAGGAAAACGGCGGCTTTTTTGGTGGACGATACAGGACTTGAACCTGTGACCTCCCGCACGTCAAGCGGATGCTCATACCAGCTGAGCTAATCGTCCGAACAGCTTGTATAGTATACCGCGTTTCCGCCCCGCTGTCAAGAGCCAAGCCGGGAAAAACTCCATTTCTCCATCGGGTTTCCGACGATACCGGACAGTTTTGCGGAGACTGGGGAGGAAGCGGGGGCGGCGGCGGAAAAATTTTCGGAAAAATCCGTTTTCCCTCTTGCAAGATAGGGGGGACTGTGATAGAATACCCTAGTCCCTTGCGAGAGGGAGAAGTGAATATCCGGGTGTGGCGAAGTTTGGTATCGCGCTTGACTGGGGGTCAAGAGGCCGTGGGTTCAAGTCCCGCCACTCGGACCACAATATGACGTGGACATGGAGTACTCTGTGACTATGCCACCATCGGAAAAACATCCCTGTTTCTAGGGATGTTTTTCATTTTTGTCATTTCAACCGCAGCGATACAGGGCCATGAACATAAAAATCCTGCACCAAGAACTCACTCATCCCATCTTTGTATGGATAAAGCCCACTTGTGTGGAATTGGTGCAATTCACACGGGAAATAATTGGCGCAGAAAATAAGGGAGGCGTTTTCAATATTTGTGAGCCTTTTGCCATGAAAAGGGCGGCTGGAGTCAAAACTCTAGCCGCCCTGCGCCGATATTTAGATGTTAGATCGGCACCGTTACCTCGCGTCCATCCGTTAGGAGGTATGATGCTTGCCTTCCGTTTTGGATTGTTACGCTCTCAATCATCTCGCGCCAGAGGGTGTCAGAGAACTCTGTCTCCGGTTGCCCCAGTTGTTTCAACGCATTCAAAAAGCTTGCTTTGATCTCGTCTTCGCGGAGCGTAGGAGTCTTGCACTGGCTTTCACTATTATAACGATGATTACAATACCATACATCGTAGCGGTTTCGGTTTTTGCCTCCGCTACGCCAGACCTTATGCCCGTAGAAGGCCCCACAATCGGCGCAGACGAGCCGGTTCGCAAAGGGGCTATCCATGCCCGCCTTCTTCGGACGGGCGCTACGTCGGCGCGATAATTCGCGCTGGACGCGCTCGTAGACATCAGGAGCGATAATAGGCTCGTGGGAATTGGTAACCATATAGCGGATTTTTTCGCCCGTATTTTTACGTACTTTTTTGCTCAAATAGTCTACTGTATATGTTTTCTGAAGAATGGCATCGCCCTTGTACTTCTCATTTCTTAAAATACTGTTTACCGTGCTTATTCTCCATTTAGTTTTGCCACCAGGAGTAGGAATACCACGAGCGGTCAAATCTTCGGCAATCTGGCTGATGCTCTTCCCGGCAAGGAAGTCTTCGTAGATCCCTCTCACAATTTTTGCCTCTTCTTCTACAATTTCAGGGCGTCCATCTGGCCCTTTGCAATACCCCAGAAAGTGAGAGTAGGCCAGCGAAACTTTCCCGTCCTGCATGCTCTTCTGTTTGCCCCAGCGAACATTTTCGGAGATAGAGCGGCTTTCCTCCTGGGCAAGACTGCTCATGATTGTGAGCATAACCTCACACTTGGGATCGAGGGTATGGATGTTTTCTTTCTCAAAGTACACCTCTACATCCTTTTCCTTTAGATCACGCACTGTTTGGAGTGTATCTACCGTATTACGGGCAAACCGGGAGATGGATTTCGTTAGGATCAGGTCGATGCCGCCGTTCAGTGCCAGCGCAATCATTTTGTTGAAACCGTCGCGCTTTTTGGTATTTGTGCCGCTAATGCCCTCATCCGCGAACACGCCCACAAATTCCCAACTCGGATTATTCTGGATGTAGTTGGTATAGTACTTTACTTGCGCCTCATAACTGCTCTGTTGCTCATCCTGCTCAGTAGAAACCCGCGCATAGGCTGCTACCCGCAGCTTTACAGGCTCCAGATTTTGCTCCTGCTCAATCAAAACCCGTACAGGTTGGATGATTTTTACGTTCGGTGCCAGATTTGTGTTCATTCGTTGCCCTCCTTTCGATGATGTTTCAACGCATACTCTCGCGCCACTTGGCGCATTTCCGGTGTCCATCTCTCGCTGCGGGAGCGGTGCTGCCATTCAATTTCTCTTATCGTTCCATCCTTAAAATGGTAGGCCAAATGATTGCGCCCCGGTACAATGATCCCATTCAACCTTTCCAATATCACTTCGCGTGTTAGCGTATCAGTGGCGAGGATTTCCTGGGTTTTCTCAATCAAGATCTTCTCTGGGACCGCTTGCGCTGGGCATACCGCTTTACCCAGTTCATCATATCTTCGGCACGTCCATATAAAGTGACGGTACTTGCCCGAACCGTTATTGCGGCGGCAGTAAGCACTACCGCATAACCCGCATTTGACCAGCCCCGTAAATAATTTGGGCTCACTCCTAGCAGGCTGGTTATTCTTTTCTCCTTTGCGACACAGTTTTTGCTGTACACGGTTAAACTCATCAAGGCCAATAATCGCCTCATGACTGTTCGTGACTTCATATTTAGGCACCTGTCCATGATTCACAATTTGCCGCTTAGTGCGAAAATCCGGGCAGTACGTCTTTTGCAAGATCATACTCCCGGTGTATTTTTCATTCTTCAATATAGCCGTACTTGTCCTCCATCCGCACCGCGGCCAGACCCTCGGAGAAGTCGGCGGCCTCGGCATACTGGCGGGGGGTGACCACATTGCCGGCTTTGTCCATGTAGCCCCAATTGTCGTCCCGCATCACTGCGACCAGGCCCTCGGAGAAGCCGGAAACCTCGAAAAACTGGCATGGGACGACCTCGGTGACGGTGATCCCCGCCGCCAGCGCCGCGGTGGGCAGCAGGGCGCACCCCAGCGCCACCGCAAGGGTCAGGGCCAAAAGTCTTTTTTTCATGTTTTTTCCTCCTTTGAATTTTTTCCAACAAAAAAAGCGCACGGCATAGAGCCATGCGCCGAAAAACGCCGGTCTCCATGCCGCCAAGCAACCAATCTCTCACATGGCAAAGCCACAAGAAATCAGTGAAGACCACGTTTTTACCAAAAAAACGTGCTCCACCATGTGAGAGTGATATTTAGTTGCTTGGCAAAGGTATTATATCACAGCAACGGCGGAAAAGAAACCCCTTTCCCGCAAAAAAACCGGTGGGCCGGGGGAGCTTGCGGGGGCCTTTCAAACGCGGACGTCTGTCGTTTGGACGAGAAAGATCCCTGAAGCCTTGCGGCTTCAGGGATCTGCTCTGCCCGTTTTCGGGGGGCTTATTTCGCGACGTCCTCGCAGAAGCGCATGAAGATGGTTGCGAGCTGGGCGCGGGTGGAGTCGCCGGAGGGGCTGAGGGTGGCGGCGCTTGTGCCCTCGATGACGCCCGCGGCGACCGCCCATTTCATCTCGGTATCGGCCCAGTCGCTCACCGCTTCGGCGTCGGTATAGCCGGCCAGGTCGGCCAGGCCGGTGACGTCGTAGCCCTTCCAGGCGGCGTAGCGGTAGAGGATTGCGGCCATCTGCTCCCGGGTGATGGCGTCGTTCGGGCCGAAGGCGCCGCTGCCGTAGCCCTTGACCACGCCGTTGGCGGCGGCCCAGCTGATGGCGGCGGAGCACCACTGCCCGGCGGGGACGTCGGGGAACCGGGTCTCCTCCGTCCCGGCGGGCCGCCCCTCCAGACGGTGGAGGATGGTCACCATCTCCGCCCGGGTGGTGATGCCGCTGGGGTCGAAGAGGTTCTCGGCCTTGCCCAGCATCAGCTGCTTCACGATGACGTAGTCCACGCCCAGGTGATACCACTGGCTCTGGTCAACATCGGTGTAGTGGCGGGAGGGGCAGGTCGGGCCGCCGTCGCAGACCGTGGAGTCGCTCCTGGAGGTGTGTCTGGCGCTCGCCCACTGGGCGGTGTAGGTCAGGTCGGCGGTCACCGCCACAGCGTCCCCCGCCTTGTAGAGGGTCACGCCGCCGTCGGCGGACCAGCCCTGGAAGCGGTAGCCCGCCCTGGTGGGGTCGGCGGGGAAGGGGAACGTGCCGCCCTCCTGGACCGTGGTGGTGGCCAAAAAACCGGCCCCGGCGGCGCCGCCGTTCAGCTCCAGGGTGACGGTGAAGGTCTTGGGGGCGGCCACCGGCTCATACTGGGCGGTG
>CANRBW010000002.1 GCA_947628975.1 uncultured Oscillospiraceae bacterium
GTGGACCCCCGGCGGGTCTTCCTCACCGACTCCGGCGTGGACGAGGCGGTCCGGGACCAGGTGGAGGCCCTCCTCCGGGAGCTCCTCCCCTTCCGCCAGATCCTCCGCACCCGGGCGGGGGCCACCGTCTCCTCCCACTGCGGCCCCGGCACCCTGGGGATCCTCTTCTACCGCAAGTGACCCCGCCCGGTCCGGCGGACGCGGGGGCAAGGCAAAAAACACATCCGCCGGCGTGGCGGATGTGTTTTTTCGTCTCTGTCCGGCCCGGCGGGCGGGACGTCACTTGCCCTTGCGCAGGGCGCTGTACACCACCGCGGCCAGGACGCCGCCCACCAGGGGCCCCACGATGAAGACCCAGAGCTGGGCCAGGGGGGTCGTGTTCCCGGCGATGGCGGCCACCACCGCGGGGCCGAAGCTGCGGGCGGGGTTGACGGAGGTGCCGGTGAGGCCGATGCCCAGGATGTGGACCAGGGTGAGGGTGAGGCCGATGACCAGGCCGCCGAAGGAGCCGTGCTTGGCCTTGCTGTCGGTCACGCCCAGGATGGTCAAAACGAAGATGAAGGTCAAGATCCCCTCCACCAGCAGCCCCGCCGCGGCGCTGCCGTTCACCCCGGCCAGGCCGTTGGAGCCAAAGCCGCCGGTCTGGTCGGTCACCTGGCCCAGGCCGAAGACCGCCGCCAGCAGGCCCGCGCCCGCCAGCGCGCCGAGGCACTGGGCGATCACATAGCCCACAAAGTCCTTCACGCTCATCCGGCCAGAGGCCAGGACCCCCAGACTGACCGCGGGGTTGATGTGGCAGCCGGAGATGTTGCCCACGCAGTAGGCCATGCCCACGATGACCAGGCCGAAGGCCAGAGCGGTCAGCAGATAGCCGCTGCCGGCCGCCGCGTCACAGCCCACCAGCATGGCGGTGCCGCAGCCCAGAAAGACCAGGACCGCGGTTCCGATCAGTTCTGCCAGATACTTTTTCATGGTCGTTTCCTCCTGTCTTTGCTCCGCGCGGATTTCGGCGCGGAAATACGCCGGGTACGGCGGCGGGGCCGCTCCTCCCCCGGAACAGGTCCATTTTACCATCCCCCGCCGGAAAATACAATCCTTTTTGCCCAAAAGCCGGGCGGGGCCGGCCCGTTTTCCAAATGATACCGCGCCGGGACGCCGCATATCCAAAAGCCGCCTGCCCATACTAAGGGTCGTCAAACAGAAAAAGGCAGGAGGAATTCCTTTTATGATGAAAGCAACCGGCGTCGTAAGGCGCATTGACGACCTGGGCCGCATCGTCATCCCCAAAGAGATCCGCCGCACCATGCGCATCCGCGAGGGCGACCCACCACTGACAACGTTGGAACGCTGGGAACGCTTCTGCCTCGGGATGCTCAAACTGGAAAAACGGGCGGGATTTGGCACATAAGGGCAAAGCCCCGCCAAGGAGCTTGTACAAGCCCTTTGGCGGAGTTTTTGACTGGCGTGCTTGCTATTTTGCCAGAGTTATTATATAATTCGGCCCAACAGAACAAATCGTAATTCTTGTGAGACTGCTGACTTTTGTTTTTGCCTCGCGTAAGATAAGGAGTACATTTCCACCTTGTTGCTGTCAATGATCTCACGCGATATATTTGTTATGACAAAGGATGTGCGGCCAAATGAAAAAACAACCAGCACCCACCAAAAAGCATTGGCTATTACGCTGTTTTGCTTCATGCTGGACTTATTTTTTCTTATATATAATTCTCATCATTGTCTTTGCCCGCATTTATAGCTGTCTTCAACATCGCAATCCCCATGCGTTTTACATCCCCGCCAGCTTAACACAAGATCAAAAGTGCTCCGCGTTCCGCAAAGAAGTTAAAGATAAAACTCTCTGCAAGTTGTCTGCTCAGAATATAAGCGATTTCACTTTGCTGCGGCTTATGGATGAAGTAGCGGCGCAACCGGCAGGGGCTACGGTAGCATTTGAAGTGAACCACGATGGGCAGCCTAACGCGCAAGTCCCGGCAGATTCTCCAAGTCCCTCTAACATAACTACTAACATGATTACAATCACCGATAGTGCATCGACGCTTGATACATACGATAATAAAATTATCATGTGGGCGGGAGACGATCGTGCGTCTCATCCATTAGGTAACGCGTGGGCCGCATATTATACCGAACTGCTCCTGACAAACGGCTATGATGTCTACAGTATCACCAGCAGCCAAGAAGTTCCCGCACTTGTGCGGTATGGGGAAAGTCGCTTCCCTCTCGCCAAGTATCAGTTGTTGATGGTAAAGGTGAAAAATAGGGATCCAGACATGAAAGACTTAAATCTTGCGCTTTTCTTTGATTTCAATGCCTTCCATGCTTTATGGCCGGCGGATCCTTTAACGCCAGATACCCACGATACGACCGTAAGAGATTTTTATCATATCCTTCCGCACTGCTTAAATCACTTAGATAACGCACGGGAGGCGATCGAGGCGTCCTTAAACCCTCCCATCGGTTGTTGCGATTTTCTCTATTTTAGCATCATTACGATCACCACCACTGGTTACGGGGATATCTTGCCCAATACCACTTGCGTCAGACGCCTTGTCTCATCGGAGATTTTGCTTGGAACAATTATATTTGGGCTGTTTTTGGGAAGTCTCACAGACAAGGTTACTTCGTGTTGCAGGGAACGACAGTTAACCGCTTCCCTGAAGCCTGTAGCCGAGGATGAAGGATCCCTGGAACAGGGTTTGGATACACAAGCAAGCACGCCCTCAGAAATAGAGGGAAATGAGCAATAAATGGCACGCGACCGCGGCTGTCTCACATGACGGGAGGCAGCCGCGGTTTCTTCTTCTGGGAGTCTTGAAAATTATTTGGGCCATGGCTCCCCTAGAACAGAATTACCGCAAAAAGAAAAAGCAAGTAAATGCGGCAGCTTGGGTGTCAACAAAGGAGCAGGCTCCGCGGCTGGGGCAGACGTTGCACTTGGCTCAGTTCAACTTTGCCTCGTCAATCTCTCCCCGCTCAAACTTGGCGCTGTACATCTTAAACTGCTTCAGGGTCAGCATCTCCAGCCCCTCAGCCATGGTGCCGCCTGTGACCATGATAGCGGGAACGTTGACCCGGGCCCATGCCCATCAGATTGCCGGACACCCCTTTGTCGCAGTTGGCCAGAAACACGCCGCCGTCAAAGGGGTGACGTTGGCCTGGGCTCGGCCATATCGGCGATCATCTCCCGGCTGGCCAGGCTGTAATTGATGCCGTCGGTTCCCGGGCTCTCGCCAGCGCACATATCAGTACAAAAGTACCGGGCACCACGTCCGCCCGTTTCGGCAATGACCGGCAGGTAGCCTCCACCGACTTGTCCAGATGTCTCAATCCGGGGTTGCTGTCCCCAAAGGTGCTCTCCACAAAGATCTGGGGCTTGGCCAAATCCTCTGGCTTTCAGCCGGTACCAATGCGCAGGGGATTCAACTTGGGGGCCAGTTTACGCATTTTTTGACTAATCAACATAGTTACTACCTACCTTTCATTTGTAGTTCCAACGAATCTAGAAAAAGGACTTGCAAATTGCGAACATATGTTCTATAATAAGTTGGAGGTAAGCTCTCCACGACACATTTATCGTTTGGTATCACCATATATATGGACATAATTATTAGGAGCAAAGTCCAAATATGTGCAAATAGGTTGAAAACTATTGAAGAATGGAGGGTTTTGTGTTATGCTATGTAAAATGGTGGTGATTAATATGCAAAACCCTAATGCGCTAATCGCTATGGCACACGTCAGCCTCAATGCAGACAATCCATATGCGGTCTTTGCCGAATTTTTTAAGTATTGCATTTGTACAAATGCAAGTGATAGCATGATGATCTCAGAGGTAATTGATGCCGTAAATACAGAATTTGGCTTGTTTGTGCCGCATCATATTGCTATGAAATGCTTGCCTCAGCTTGTTCACGATGAAATTATATCCGTTAATGGTCACGAAATCCTCCGCATCGGAGCATTTGACACCGAAGGTTTTGACAAACGCAAGCGCGAGTACCAAGAAACTGAGTCAGCTCTAATCAATGAGCTGATTTGCTATGTTGCTACGTATGGGCGGGAATGGGCGCCTGATTACGCCAGAGAGCAGTTGATTAAGGTTCTTGATAAAAATCATCTCGCCTACGATATTTTCTTCCACGAAAACGACACTACTCTTGTTGATACCGCGGACACAGGTGAACTAAGCGAGGATGAGATTGCGTCCGCAGACGAAGAACCCGATGTGGACGATAGTAGTGAAGACCAGCCTCTTTTCCGTGACAGCTTACTTGTTGGTAAATTCGTGCAGAGTCTTTTGGGGAGTCATTCCATAGGGGAAGATTATCTTAAACGAGTCTGTGAAGGGCTTATGGTATGTGTGGGTGCATATCAGTTAGCGCATCCGAACGGGAATGATGTACACCCATCTATTGCGGGAACCGCTTTTTTCTTTGACACTAGGTTACTCTTGCGACTGTTGGGATGTGCGGGGACTGCCGCTGTTTCTGCAACAAAGGAACTTGTAAAAATGATTCAGGATGGTGGTGGCTTAATCTATTACTATCCCCATACTCAGGAAGAGGTTACCCGCGCTTTCGATGATGCTATTTGTGCATTGGAGAACAATCTCCCCCCTCGTGATTATGAAATGCAGCAGTATGCGATATCTATAAGAAATAGTGTTTCAATTATGCGGGCTAAACGGGCCAGCTTAGTTAACGAACTTGCAAAACAAAATATTCTCCTTCGCAGGCTTAATGATTATAGCGACGCTGATAGGATACGGTTCGGGTTTGACTACGATGATTTGTGCAAATTCATGCTTAGCAAGCTGAAATGGGACACTCGCACCACGGAAAATGATGCCCGCTCCCTTTGGGAGACACATATGCGGAGGCAGGGTGACTACAGTGAGTATTGTGGAACCTCTAAGAAATTATGTGTATTTGTAACAAGCAATCCTCGGCTGGTTGAGATTGCATTGGCCTATCATGGGGCTAGAAAACAAATCCGCAATATTCAATCATGGCAGGGCAACCGTCTTCCCGTCATCACTGATGCTCGACTAACGTGTAGACTGTGGGAGCCTGCTGCGCAGGGCGAGCGGCTTTCCTTGCTATATTTGACGGCCAATGCTGTTGCAGCCCAATGTCCCACTAAAAAATACTATAATCGTATGCGTGAATTAGTTGAAAGCTTAGGACAACAGGTTCCTGAATATGCGGGCATCCATCTTCCCGCATACTTCGACGACAATGTGACTGACGCAGTTTTGAAAAACACAAAGGGTCAGGAAGAAAACCTTAATATTTCAATGCTGGCAAGTACTATCGAAGAACTGTCCGAATGGAAAGCAAAAGAACAGGAAGCAATCACTAATCAAGTTGTAAGTGAGCGTGAAGAAGTTTCAGCCAAATACAACGCACAAACAAAATCGATTATTGACGGAGCTGTAAGAGAGGCCAAAGGCAAAATGGGCTTGGCAAGGGTTGTGTTGAAAGTGTGCCTTTGGCTACCGAATATTTTGGCTGTCGTGGCAGGGCTTATATCTTGGGCCGTCGCTTTTTCCGTTGATAGCTTGGGGGCACTATGGGCGTCAGTTATTGCTCTTATTGTATTAGTTATTACTCAAATAGTATCATCCAATTTTTTTGTAAAAGGAATAATAAATTTCGCATTACCTTGGGCTGAAAAGCGCCTCACTAAACAGATTCGAGGTTCGCTCAGACTGGCAGAGGAACCCTATGCGGAAACTATCATAGAGCGCACACTGGAACAGACTGATTTAATAACGAAATGTAGAGCTTTGTCAGAGCGCAAATGATACAATTTCCCCCATCATAGCCCTACAGCGCATGAATTCAGAAGGCCGCACCTAGTTGGGTGCGGCCTCAGCCTGCCAAAAACCTCGCCCGTGGCGAGGTTTTTGGCATAATGGCAGAGAAAACAAAAGCCAGACAGGGGGCGGGAAAATGGAAGGATGGAAGAAGGACGCGCGGCTGGATGTGGTGATTATCTATATCGATGCGCTAGTGCTGGCAAATTATCCGCTGCAGAAAATAGAAAAAGTGACGGACTACGACTGGCTGTACGAACGGTTGGAGTCGTATACTGCCACAAAGTGGGCCGCCCTGGAACAGATCCTGAGAGACTGATCCTGCATCTGTTCGGCATCCCCTCCCTCGTAGCAGACATACCAGAAGATCCGGGTAAATCTGGCCTATCGCTGGTTTCTTGGACATGGCCTTCTGGACGGAATCCCCTACTTCGCCACGATGAACTACGCTTTCTGCAAGCGATTCCCACCGGAGCTGGGCAGGGAGCTCTATGCGAAACGGAAAGAAACCATAGAGCGAGTCTTTGCCGACGCGAAGGAAAAACATACCATGCGTTATACTTACACCGAGGCCTGGTCCGGGTCACACGCTGAGTGAGGCTAAATACGCCGCCATAAATCTGAAAAAGCTGGCGAATTGGAGCAGAAGAGCCCTTGTCTTTCCAGGCTTTTTGTTCTTTTCTCAACCCCTCAGACAAAACCTCTCCAACTTGCCCTGCCTGACGGTGGGTTCTTTAATAGGCTGAAAAAGTTCTCAGAAATGCTATCTCTGAGAACTTTTAATTTCCAAATCAAAAAATCTTCTCGACTTTCACGCCGGAAGCTGGTATGTTGTGTGACGAGAGGGGGTGAAGTGCGTTGAGCGGGCAGAGGAAGGACAACAAAATACACACCAAAGCGGCTGTCTCCCGTGGCGGGAGGCGGCCGTTTTGCTTCCTCTGGGCATTTTTGTAAATCGCTTAAACCATGGCTCCTCTAAAATAGAGTTATCAAAAAAGGAGGGGCAAACATGAATACATACGGATACGCGCGGGTATCGACCAGGGAGCAGAATGAGGACCGGCAGATGATCGCCCTGCGGGAGTTTGGGGTGGAGGCCGACCGCGTCATCCTGGACAAGCAGTCGGGCAAGGACTTCGACCGGCCCGGCTACCGGGCGCTTTTGGGCAAATTAAAGGCCGGGGACACCCTTGTCATCAAGAGCATCGACCGGCTGGGACGGAACTATGAGGAGATCCTGGAGCAGTGGCGGCTGCTGACCAAGGAGATGGGGGTGGCCATCGTGGTGCTGGATATGCCCCTGCTGGACACTCGGCGGGACCGGGACCTCACCGGGGTGCTTATCGCCGACATCGTCCTCCAGCTGCTGAGCTATGTGGCCCAGACGGAGCGGGAGTTCAACCGCCAGCGGCAGGCGGAGGGGATCGCCGCGGCCAAGGCCCGGGGCGTCCACTTTGGGCGGAGCCGCAAAGACCGGGGCGAGAACTACGAGGCCGTCTTAGCCGCCTGGCGGCGGGGCGAGCTCTCCGGCCGCGCCGCGGCAAAAGCGCTGGGCGTGGCCCACGGCACCTTCCAGCGGTGGAGCAAAGAAAAATGACCCAAAAAGCGTGGGTTGCGGTCCACACCAAACAGGCCACGGATTTTGAGCGAGATGCACTACTTTTCAAAACGGCGCACCCAGCCCTTGATGTATTATGTAGAAAAATATTACCACATTAGGCCGTGATTTGCAAGTATGGAATACGGCTCGCAACCCACACCTTGTGAGCCACCGATTCTGGCGCTGATCCAAGCCAAAGGAGGCTATGAAAATCTCAATGAAATACTCCTATCCCCACTATCCCCAGCCGGAGTTGGTCTCTTTTCGCCAACTGGTAGACCACAATGCCAGGGAGTGGCCGAATCAAATCGCATTTCAGTTCCAGAAAAGCGGCAAAATACTCGTTTTGAATTCTATCTTTCTAGGATCAGTCTACCATATGCAATCTTCAATGTGGAATTTACACCAGACTATAAAAGATATAATCATATCAAGGTTGACTTGTACTCTGCAGAACTGGATACAGAGGATAATCGGAGAAGCTTTATCATATGGGAGTGGGATGATCCGGATAATTATCATTTCTTTCTTGACAGTTTTAACCGTCTGCGAATGGATAGCGAAAGCTGCATAAGGATTTCTAAGGGGAAAGAAAGCATACTGTCCTCGCTTATTTGACTAAAGATTTTATGTGGAGGGAAATGTGTGCAATGGAATACATACGCGGAATTGACTTGAATCAAGCGTTGCGATCAAGCTACAGGGTATATTTGTGTGGTGATTTGCAAAAGCCTCAAGATTGTTTAAGTTGGATCTCCGACACCATGCTTGAAATCGGAACCAGTCTTTACAAAGAATTTACTGCAGACCACCCGCACTTCCATGCCCAAGCTACAGAGTATAATTATGTGCTGCACGGCGTCAGTAAAGTGCTTCTGATTGATGAGGGAACGGAATACATATTCGACGAAAATACATTGTTTGTCATTCCGCCACACACTAGATACGCATCAAAACACATGGCAGGGACAAGAATTTTATTTATAAAATATCCAGGAGGAAATGACAAAAACCTTATAACTGTAGATGGATCGCTAAAACAATGGTTAGAAACTTGGTGAATAATATGCTTGAAAAAATTAAGACAATTCTATCTGAATATACAGATACCAATACCATCACTGAGTCCTCTATGCTGGAAGCAGATTTGGGCTTATCTTCTTTGGATCTGGCTTTCATCATCGGAGACTTTGAAGATGCCTTTAACATTGAGGTGGCCGACAGGGATATTCCAAAGTTCGCCTGTGTTAAAGATATCATAGAGTATCTGGAAAAGCACCCCAGTCCATAAGCGCTCCTCTTTCGTTTTTTACGCCTGTGTCTTCGGTCACATTGCCCTAAAATCCGTTCAACATCTCTTTCAGCCTTGCGAGGGAGATATCCCCCCTTTGTGCCATCTCCTTCAAATTCTGTATTTCCGCCACTTGGCGGTTCCAATCGTCTGTGGATAACTGCCCTCTGTTTTTTCGAGTCTTTAGGCGGTTGTAGGCCCGCTTGTATTCCCCGATGACGGGGTCATTCTTGCTCTTCCTCCGCTCTTTGATGTGGGCGCCCACCTGGGAACAAGTCTTGCCCGGTGCGTCAGGGGCCTCATTTTCGCAGTAGCGGATGTCATAACCGCTGTCCAGAAGAAAGAACCGCCCACAGTGGTCGCACCGCCGGGGGATATGTCCGGCCGCAAACCCTCGAAGCAGATCCAGCATGAGGAATGTCTCCAAGTCGTCACACTGCACTCGCTCCGCCAGAATAAACTGCCCCTTTTTCTTGGGGTGAGACATGGCCTCATATGTAGTGCGAATGCCAAAATTGGCTGGGAGGGAGCGGCTCTCCACCTCCTCCCTCTGCCATTTCCTCGTCCGCTGAAGTTCATCGCCCTCCAAATCGCTCAGCTCATCATAGACCGCTTGAGATTCCAGACTAAGCCGCAGTTGATAGTCTCTCCATACAGCGGCATAGGCGGAGGGCGTCCGCACTTTCAACGTGGCAAGGTAGTCATCCGCAAGCTCCGTAACCCTCACCTTAAAGTGGTGGATGCTGTCAGGCAGAGCCTCCAGTCTCCGTAGCCACTCCATCAAGGATCGGTGCTCCTCGGTAGATCCATCAAAAACGGCGTCCAACCCCCCGGTAGGGGTATTGCCCCGCAGAGTATTGCCGGCTACCAGTTTACGACACACCGAAATTTGTTCCACCAGACATGAAATCTGTCTCAGGGCGCTCATCAGTCCGCCTCGGTCACCGTCCACCACACATTTCCAAATGCGATTTCGGCTACGGGCAACGCTTTGACGAATAGCATCTATATCCTGATCGGTCAGATTCAAAACATCCACGACAAACTTTCCAGTGGAGTAATTCTCTCCACCTAACGACACATAATCATCCCCAAACAGTACAGAAAAACCGTCCAGCGGATCGCAAGTCAAAGGATACATACTCCGCTCCTCCTGTGTCGGATAAAATTTCACGCTGTACCCATCATGGGCTCTACCTCTTGACGAAGGTGGAGCCCTTTTGTTACACTCCATTGTACCCGTTTTAGTTAATATTGTCAATCCGCTACAATAAAATTCAGAAAGGAAGAATGCGATATGCTCAACAGCCAGAAAAGGCTCCACACCATCGACGGCGCCACGCTCATGGCCCAGCCGCTGTGCCCGCCCAACTTTATTGTGGACACCTTGCTCTCCCAGGGGCTCCACATCCTGGCCGGCTCCCCAAAGGTGGGCAAGTCCTGGCTGGCCCTCTGGCTGGCGGTGACCGTGGCCAAGGGCGAGCCTGTCTGGGGCATGACTGTAAAACCCGGCGCTGCCCTCTATCTCTGCCTGGAGGACTCCCAACTTCGCATCCAGAACCGGCTGTTCCAAATCACCGAGGACGCGCCGCCCACCGTCCACTTCTGCACCCAGGCCGCTCTGCTGGGGCGTGGGCTGGAGGAACAGTTGGAGAACTTTCTGGCCGAGCACCCGGACGCCGTGCTGGTCATCATCGACACCCTCCAGATGGTCCGCAACACCCGCTATGACAACACCTACGCCAACGACTACCGAGACCTCTCCGCCTTCAAGCAGATCGCGGACCGCCACGACCTCGCCATCCTGCTCATCCACCATCTGCGGAAAGAGCCCGCCGAGGATGTGTTCAACCGCATCTCCGGCACCACCGCCATCAGCGGGGCGGTGGATTCCAGCTTCACGCTGGTGGAGGAACGGCGGGGCAGTCGCCGGGCCAAGCTCTATTGCGTGGGCCGGGACATCGAGTACCGGGAGATGGAGCTGGAGCGGAACAGCGACAATGTGTGGGAGGTGGTAGCGGACTCCTTTGCCCAGCCGTTGCTCCTGGAGGAGCGGGTCGTCTTTCTCCTCTCTGAATTTTTGCGGGAGAGAAACAGCTGGGTCGGCACTCCCACGGAGCTGTCCCAGCAGATCGACCCTGCGGGTGCGGAGGGACTTACGCCCAAGAGGGTGTCACGAAAGATCCTCCAAAGCATTGCGGTGCTAAAGGAACACGGAATTACCACTATCATTCGAAGGAGTAACGGCAAGAGGCTCATTGAACTCCGCCGTGCCGAAAGTGACGGTGAACAAGGCCCCGGGGAGGTTGACCCTATCGGCACTGAAACGGGGGCCGCGGGTGCGGGCCAATCTGCCGGGGCCCCCGCAAAGCCGTGAGGCTTTGTGGGGAGAGGAGGCGCAACGGAGCGAGTGAGCCCTGCCGCTTGCGGCGGGGTGAGGGATACGGAGTTTGCGCCGACGAGGTGGGGCAAGCATAGCCTCCGGCTATACGCCGGACGCGTTTCGGGGCGCTGCCCCATGCCCCAGTCCCCTGCGGGGGGAGAACAGAACAGGAGGAAGAAATATGCCAAGAGCAAAAATCAAGACCGCCATCGTCACTCTGCGGATGCCGCCCCGCACCAAAGAGACGCTCCGGGAGATGGCCGCCGCCGCGCGGATGACCCTGACCGACTACCTCTGTATCTGCGGCCTGGGCAAACAGATCGTCCGGGTGGATGGTCTGGACGCGGTGTTCCATGAACTCAAGGCCCAGGGCCGCAACCTGAACCAGCTCACCACCCTGGCCAACCTGGGCAAGCTCAAAGTCCTCCGGGGCGACGACCTGGTGGAGGGCTACGCCAAACTCTGTGAGCAGGTCGGTCAGCTCACTAAGGCGGTGACGTAGATGGCCACTTTCACCGCGACCAAGAACGCCACCCAGTCCGGCGGGGCCATGTGCGGCGTCTTACGCTACGTCCAGCGGAGGGACAAGACCCTGTGGGCGGGCCGCCGGCTGGTCTCCAGCTGGAACTGCGTGGCCCAGTCCGCCTATGAGGAAATGATGACCACCAAGCGGCGCTACGGCAAGTCCGGCGGCAGAATGTTCTACCAGTTCGTCCAGTCCTTTCACCCGGAGGAGGACGTGACCCCAGCGGAAGTTCACGCCATCGGGCTGGAACTGGCCCAGCGGCTGTTCCCCGACTTCGAGGTGGTGGTGGCCACCCACACGGACACCGACCACCTCCACAGCCACCTCATCGTCAACAGCGTGAGCCTGACGACCGGGCGCAAGCTCCACCAGAACGCCGCAGACCTCCAGCGCCAGCGGCAGGTCAGCGACGAGATCTGCGCCGCCCACGGTCTGACGGTGCTGGAGCCGCCCAAGAAACACGCCCAGGAAAAGAAGATGCGTCCCGGCGAATACCGCGCCGCGGCCCGTGGCGAGAGCTGGAAGTTCCGGCTCATCAACGCCATCGACCTGTGTATGAGGAAGGCCAGAACGCGGGCCGAGTTCCTCCGGGAGATGGAACTGCGGGGCTACCAGGTGCGGTGGGAGGATACCCGGAAGCACATCACCTACACCACCCCCGGCGGGCAAAAGTGCCGGGACGACCGACTGCATGAGGACAAATACCGAAAGGAGGTCATGGAACGTGAGTTCCGGATCCGAGAGGCAATACTCCATGGAGGAGTTGAAAAAACTGAATCTGCCATCGGAGCAGACTGCTCCCCCAATGCCAGTCTCCTGTCCGACAGAGGAACAGTGGGCGGAGTTACTAAGCAAGCTCAACGCCCTGTACCGTGCGACAGCGGCGCAGAACCACCTGCTGGAACAAATCCTGTCAACGCCGATCATCTATGCCACGAAGGAACAGACGGCAGAGATGACGAGGCAACTCTCCAGGATACAGGCGAGTATCGAACAGGCTGGGAGGAAGAAAGAGCGGCGGCGTTTGCGCCTACCCAGGATACGCTTGCCGGAGTTGCCCACAGTCACACTCAAAGGAGTGGCCTTCACGCTGATGGTCTTGGCCGTGTCGGGGATCCTCTTATACGCCTTGGCTACTCTCTGGAACGCGGTCAGGCCCCTATTCCAACCGCTCCCATGACCGCCCACAGCGACCGCAAAGCCCTCGCCAAAGAACGGGCCAAAAAGATCGCCCAAGGTCACAAGCCGGACGACCACGAGACGCAAAAACAATGGATGTGAATAACAAGTCCAAACTGGGAAAGTTTAACAGTCAGGGGAGTGATGCGGTTGGAAATAAACATCCGGGATGATGACAAACTTGTGGAGATCTGGCTGACCAACGGGGAGAAAGACGACGAGGACCTTCAGAGACGGCTCAAGCCCCTCTATCAAACCTGTCAAAAGCGGGGCTATCTGGCCGCTGTATTCCAGTCGGGCGGCGAAGACCTGACCGCTCTCACAGGGGCCTTGCTCACCTCCAACCGCAGGCGCATGGCGGAGCAGGCGGCGCGCCAGGACGGTCAACGGCCCATGGAGCTCGCCAGGTAGCGGCGGGGTGGCGGGGGCCTCTCCGCTGGTCCAGTTCTTTTCTGGTTGCTATTGGTTCATTTCTATGCTACAATATTATCATAATATAAACGGCGGAGGGCGTTCGTTATGGATAACAAGAACGACGAGCTGATGAAAGTCGGCCAGGTACTGCTGTACAGTGATAGCAACGGAAAAGAATTTGTGAGCGTGGTTTTCCAGGATGAGAACTTCTGGCTGACCCAAAGCGGGATGGCCCAGCTTTTTGCCTGTACTCCGGAGAACATTCTTCAGCACCTGAAAAACATCTATGCCGAGGAAGAACTGGAGCGGGAGGCAACAACTAAGAAATTCTTAGTGGTTCGCCAGGAGGGCACCCGCCAGGTCCGGCGCGCGCTGGAGCATTACAACTTGGACGCCATCATCGCCGTGGGCTACCGGGTGAACTCCAAAAAGGCCACCCGCTTCCGCCAGTGGGCCACCAGGACCCTGAAGGAGTATATCCAGAAGGGCTTTGTTCTCAACGACGAGCTGATGAAAAACGGCCGCCCCTTCGGCAAGGACTACTTCGACGAACTCCTGGAGCGCATTCGGGAGATCCGGGCCAGCGAGCGCCGGGCCTATCAGAAAATCGCCGACATCTTTGAGCAGTGCAGCTACGACTACGACAAGCGGAGCGATACCACCAAGGCCTTCTACGCCTTCGTCCAAAACAAGCTCCACTTCGCCGTCACCGGCCAGACCGCCGCCGAGTTGATCGCGGAGCGGGCCACGCCGGACAGCCCCACCATGGGCCTGACCACCTGGAAAGCCGCTCCCGACGGCAAGATCCTGAAAAGCGACACCCTCATCGCAAAAAACTACTTAAACGAGAAGGAGCTCTCCCGCCTCAACCGGTTGGTCACCATGTTCATCGACTACGCCGAGCTGATGGCGGAGGACCAGGTGCCCATGTCCATGGCGGACTGGCTGGCCGAGGCCGACCGTTTCCTGGCCCACAACCGCCAGAAGGTGCTGGAGGGCAAGGGCCGCGTTTCCCACGAGGAGGCGGCCAAAAAGGTGGGAGATATCTATGAGGCGTTCCGCAAAAAGCAGGACGCCGCCTATATCTCCGAGTTTGACCGCCAGACGGCAAAATACCTGAAGGGTGAAACCGATGATTGAAAAATTTTCCATCGCCGGCTACTGCCGGATTTCCGTGGACGAGGAGCTGGACCGGGACAACACCTCCATCGAAAACCAGAAGGCCATCATCGAGGACTTTGTGAAGCACAAATTTCCCGGCTCCACCCTGACCTTCTACGAGGACCGGGACAAGTCCGGCTACACCTTCGACCAGCGGCCAGGCTACCAGGCCATGCGCCGGGAACTGATGGGCCACAAAAAAGACATCCTCATCATCAAGGACTTCTCCCGCTTCTCCCGGCGGAACTCCCGGGGGCTGGTGGAGCTGGAGGACCTGCGGGATGCAGGGGTGCGGATCATCTCCATCGGGGACAACATCGACTTTCCCAACGACGACGACTGGCTGAAGATCCAGTTCCAATTCCTCATCAACGAAATGCCCGTCACCGACGCCAGCAAGAAGGTGAAGTCGGTGATCCAGCGCCGCCAGCAGGACGGCCAGTGGCTCTGCGCCGCCCCCTACGGCTATATCCTCAATAAGCGCCGGGAATTTGAACTCGTCCCCACCGAGGCAGAGATCGTTCGGGAGATCTTCCGGCTCTACATTGACGGCTGGGGCTACAAGAAGATCGCCAACCACCTCACCGACCGGGGCATCCCCACTCCCCGGATGGCCGAGCGGGAGCGGAGGGAGGCGGCCGGGGAGGCGTGCCGCCGTCCCGCCAAGCCCGTCTGGGCCATCGTGACCATACAGGGCATTTTGGACAACGACTTTTATATCGGCACCCTCCGCCAGGGGAAGTACACCCGCGGGAAGATCAACGGCAAGGACGTGCGGCGGGACGAGGCGGAGCACATCGTCATCGAGCACCACCACCAGCCCATCCTCGACTACCGCACCTTCGCCACCGCCCGGGCCCTGCGCCAGACCCGCTCCACCGCCCACTACCGGGGACAGAAGAAGTACGACAACGTCTATTCCGGCTTCCTGTTCTGCGGGGACTGCGGCTCCCCCATGTTCGCCATGAGTCGGCGGGATGTCAAGGACGCCTACCGCTGCGGGACGTACCACCGCCGGGGGCTGAAGGGCTGCACCAGCCACCACATCCGGGTGGACAAGCTGGACGAACTGTTGAAGCGGTACATCCGCAAGGTCAAGGAGAACTCCGCCGCCATGCTGGACCGCCTCAACGCCGACCTGGTCAAGGAGCAGGAGGACGTGGCCGAGACGGAGCAGGCCGCCGCCCATCTGGAGGAGGTGCTGGCAGACCTGCGGGAGGAGCTGAAAGCCACCAAGCGCCAGCGCGTCCGGGACGTGATGCGCCACCCGGAGCGGGAGGAGACGCTGGAGGCGACCTACGACGAGCTGGAAGCCGACCTCCTCCGCCGGATCGAGGGCATCCAAAGCCAGATCGTCATGGCCCAGGACAAGCGCAACACCATCATCCGGGTGAACCGGGTGGCCAAGACCGCGCTGGAGGTCTTTGACGACATTCTGAACAAGCCCAAGCTGGACCGCGGCGACCTCCAGCTCCTCATCGAGAAGATCATGGTCTACGAGGACCACATCGAGGTTCAATTAAAGGCCGACATTGACAGCATCCTCCGCTGTGGCGAGCTGCCGGAGGAGCTGACCGGGGAGCGGCCCGAAGGGGCGGCGGCGATGGCGCCCGCCCCCATTCCCCTGGACCGGCGGGCGGCGGATGACTACGAGATCCAGATCACCCAGTCCAGCGATAGGCACGGCGACAAGGTCTTTACGGTCAAAGTCGTCAGGGAGGGCGACCCGTTGGAGATCTTTACGGATAAGGACGGTGGGGTGGTCTTCAAAAAGTACAGCCTCATGGGCGGGCTCAGCGATTTCGCCGGGCAGATGTGCGAGACCCTGGCCAAACTCTCCGGCCTCACCGCCGTCATCACCGACCGGGACGCCACCCTGGCCGTCTCCGGCGCCTCCCGGAAGGACCTGGCCGAGCGGGCGGTGAGCGAGGAGCTGGAGCGGCTGATGGAAAACCGCCAGCTCTATGTCCGTCAGCCGGACCAGACCGCCCTGCCGGTCTGCCGGGACAGCGAGAAATTCCACATCCTGGTGTGCGCCCCCATCCTCTCCGGCGGAGACGTGCTGGGGGCGGTCCTCTTCGTGGGGGACGAGGACCGGACCCCGGACGAGGCCGAGGTGAAGATGGTCCAGACCGCCGCCGGCTTCCTCAGCCGCCACATGGAGGCGTGAGCCAAGGCGAGCGACGACGAAATCCGGCGTAAATCGTCCGAATTTTATGTAAACAGCGAGTTTTGTCGAACGATTTTTCCACTTTTTTGACTTTTCCCTGTTGCAGGAACTGTAAAAATATGGTATATTTTTCCTGCCACCGGGGCAGGGGCCGCGGGGTAAAATGGCGCGGTCCAGGCCGCCGGAAATGAGGGGAAGCACATGGAACAGGATATGGTGATCGTACTGGGCGATACCTCCCAGGACTTTCAGAGCGCGCTCCGGGAGGCGGTGGAGCGGGAGCCGGGGGTCCGGCTGGCCGGGGCCACCGGGGACGGGCAGGAGCTTTTGGAGCTGGTCCGGGTCCACCGGCCGGACGCGGTGGTGCTGGACCTGGTGCTCACCGGTCTGGACGGGCTGGAGGTGCTGGCCCAGCTGGCGGACCTGCCCCAGCGGCCCCAGGCGCTGGTGGTCTCCGCCTTTCTCCACGCGGGGCTGGTGGCCCAGGTCCGGGCCCTGGGGGCGGCCTATCTGATGACCAAGCCCTGCCAGGCGGCCACGGTGCTGGAGCGGGTCCGGCAGCTGGTCAGCGGCGCCGCCCAGGGCGGCGCTCTGGCCCCGGCGGACGAGAGCCTGGAACTTCAGGTCACCTCCATCATCCACGAGATCGGCGTGCCCGCCCACATCAAGGGCTATCAGTACCTCCGGGAGGCCATCCGCCTGGCGGTGGAGGACATGGACGTGATCAACACCGTCACCAAGGTCCTCTACCCCACCGTGGCCAAGCGCTTCGGCACCACCCCCAGCCGGGTGGAGCGGGCCATCCGCCACGCCATCGAGGTGGCCTGGGACCGGGGCGATCTGGAGACGCTGCAAAAATACTTCGGCTACACCGTCTCCAACGCCAAGGGCAAGCCCACCAACTCCGAGTTCATCGCCATGATCGCCGACCGCCTCCAGCTCCAGCGCAAGGAGGGGTGACCGGCGCGGAGGACCCTCCGCCCAGGCACGAAATTTCAGACCACGCAAAGCGCCCGCCCCGCGGACCGGTACCCCGGCCCGCGGGGCGGGCTTTTTCGCGGAACTTTCCAGGCTACTCCTCGACCCTCAGCCTCCGCATGGAGGCTTTGAGGGCCAGGATGGTGTCCACGATCAACTTGCGCTCTTTCTCCGTGCAGTCGGCGAAGATGCCCTTGATCCAGGAATCAAACTGTGGTTTGGCCTGCTCCAGCTCCAGACAGAGCAGCTCGTCTGCCGAGCAATCCAGAGCATTCAGAATATCCACAAACACCTGGAGACTAGGAATGCTGTTGCCCGTTTCAATGTGGCTGATATGGGTCACACCCACCCCAACCGCGTCGGCCAGACGCTCTTGGGTCATTTTTTGGCGCTGCCGTACAGAACGTATCCGTGCGCCAACGTCCTTATAGTCGATCATGGCCCAAGTACCCCCTAAATTTTTTTGGATACTTGTATTGTAAATGCAATTTGGCCGCGGTATAATGACTTAAAAGCGCAATAGACTTTTTAGGCCAATGCGCAATTACAGAGAAAGGAGAGATGAAACATGGCGAAACTGGACTTGAGCGCATTAGATGACTTATTTGCCAAAGGAAAAGATTTCCAGCTGACAGACACACAGTATGAGGAGAAGGTCAAGAAACCATTACCAAAAGACAACCGTTACATCAAGACAAATTCTCCTCTGGCACGCGTGGCAGCCGAACACGGTTTTACGATTACCGAAGTACTAGAACAGCCCCTCATCACCAGAACGGTGAAATTCAAAAAGAATTGACCCAAAGGCAACCGCACCGCGCTGCCTTGGTCAGCCAAGTTGAAACAAGTGAAATAAAGAAAAGGAGTGTACCATGATGAAGCGTTTTGTCGCTGCTATTCTTTTCATCGCTTCCCTTAGAAATAGCGGAACGGATAGATCAAAAGGCCAGGAGTTCTCTCCCGACCTTGAAAAGCGGCGGGTCAAATGACAGGAGGAAACAGCAGATGAAAGAGATAAAACGGTTTTTTGCCCTCGCGCTGGCCTTGCTCATGGCCCTGTCCCTATGTGCCTGCGGCGGGGACAGCATGGCTGCGACGCTTGTCTCTACTGACTGGGTGGCCGTTTTAGACTATGGTGGTACCTATTCTAACCGTCAGCTTTCCTTTCAAAAAGACGGGACAGGCACATTATTATCTGATTCTGGGAAGGGCGGAGACATCACTTGGAGTGCGAAAGATGGTATCATAGAGATAGAACAGCGAATGACAGTTGATGGGGATAATGTGATTCGCAAATATACTTTTACGCTGGAAGAAGTAAATGGTTCCTACCGGCTGGTGGAGGACAATGAGGTCGACAATAATCCTGGATATTTGATTTTTGTACCAAAGGATCTCTACGAGAGCGAAACGAAGGCAATCAAGGCGGAGCGGTTGGAAGCGGCGAGAGATTTGCCTACGTTGACAAGCAATGAAGCGGAATTTAAGGCGAAGTATGTAGGCAAACTGTGGAGAGTTACCGGAAGAGTCAGTTATCTTAGCTCTAACTGTTGTTTTATAAAGTCGCCTGCGTTTGAGGAAATTTGTGTCTATATGTCAACAAACGATCTTGCGCGTATAAATAATGGTAGCACCATTACTGTTGTAGGTATTCCGACAAGTAGCCGTTGCATAATTGATGCTTTCATTTCTATTTCTTATCTCTGAGTAGACCAAAGGGCCGGGAGGGGACTCCCGGCCCTGGCTTTTCTTTGCCGGCCGCGCCGCAGGCGGTCAGGGGCGGTCCGCCTCGCCGTCGATGACGGCCAGGGCGCTCCGGACCATGGCGTCGATCAGCCGAAGCTGCCCCGGCGTGGCCCGCCGCTGAAGTTCCAGCAGGTCGCCGCCCCCGGCCCCGTCGCCGCCCAGCTGGTCGGCCAGCAGATAGGCGGGACTGGCCCCCAACTTGTCGCACAGCCCCACGAACAGCGGAAGACTGGGCAGCCCTGTTTCTGTCGCGGTTTTTCGTTGCGAAAGCGGCGTTGATATGATATACTTTATTTTAAGCTTGAATGGCTCTTGTTTTCTACGCCGGAATAAACCAATCCTGGATATAAAGAGGGTCAGTTTATGGGATACGAAGCCGAAAAAGCAACGTTCAGCCGACAGCTGAAAGAATTTGCCGCTACTTTAGGATCAGTCATCGCCACAAACGATGAATGGACGATCCGCGGTTTTATCGACATATTCAAGAATATATACACCATTTCAACGGATACAAAAATCGTATCTAAACTCCTCGAATTACATCTGTTCCCCTGCTTTCTTTCTTTCGCAGAAAACATTGGATACGATATTGAGCTTGCTACCCATCAGAATTGGTATCCCGACCTGACCTTTCTATCTAAGGCAGATCCGCAAATCAAGTTTGCGGTAGATTTGAAGACTACATACTTATAGGGATGAAGCCTATCCGGGGTTTTGTAACGGATTTACATTAGGCTCACACGGCGAATACTTTGTAGAGCGTACAAGCACAAAGAACATACAATACCCTTATAGGGAATACAGCGGCCACTTCTGTTTGGGAATCATCTATTCTCGCGCAGTGCTGGACAAGAGCGAGGAAACGCACATATATTCCCTTGACGAATTAGGGATCATTCCACCGGTGATCAAGGACTTTTTATTCTTTGCCGAAGAAAAATGGAAGATAGCCAGCGATAAGGGCGGAAGCGGTAACACCGCAAATATCGGCAGTATTCAAAAAATTGAGGATATTCTCAACGGCAACGGTGTATTTGCCAAAGCTGGAGAAGAATTATTCGACGACTACTGGGCCAATTTTGGCAAGCTTGAGATCCATGTGGATGGAAAGTGGAAAAAGCTGTCGTCCTTCGAGGAATATTTGCGCTATCGCGGGCTCTCACTGGCCTTAAACAACCCAAAAGCGGTAAAGAGGAAAGCGTGATGAACGATAAGGTATTTGTTCCGCCGATAAAGACACAAGGGATAAAGACAAAATCGGTTCCTCTGATTCGGCAGAATGTCGTAATGGACGAAGAGTCCGTATGGATAGAGCCTTTTATGGGCTCCGGTGTGGTTGGCTTCAATCTTGAGCCGAAGCGCGCCGTATTTGCGGATATAAATCCGCATATTATAGCGTTTTATACTCAAATCAAAAACGGTGTTCTTACGCCCTACATAGTGCGTGCGTTCCTTGAGCGCGAAGGAAGGCTATTGGAGCAAAAAGATGCCGAGCACTATTATTTTATTCGAAACCGGTTTAACCGGCAGCATGACCCGTTGGACTTTTTGTTTTTGAACCGTGCTTGCTTTAACGGAATGATGCGATTCAATAAGGATCATGACTTTAATGTTCCCTATGGACATAAGCCACAGCGATTTTCAAAAGCCTATATCACAAAAATCGTGAATCAGGTCGCCCATGTGTCGCAGTTGTTGCAAAGACATTCCTGGGAGTTTCTTTGTCAATCATTTGAACGCACGATCGTTATGGCGACGGAACGTGATTTTGTCTATTGCGATCCGCCATATATTGGCCGCCATGTAGATTATTATGACAGTTGGGATGAAGGCTCGGAGATCGCGCTGCACACCGCGTTATGTGCCAGTAAGGCAAGGTTCATGTTGTCAACATGGGACCATAACGATTTCAGGGTAAACGAATATATCCAAACGCTATGGGGCGATTGCCAAAGGATCACGCGGGAGCATTTTTATCATGTCGGCGCAAGGGAGATAAACAGAAAACCTGTTGTGGAAGCGCTGTTGACCAACTATACGATCACCGGGGCACAGAGTCACCGGGCATTGGCGGATCCTCAGATCACACTATTTGAAATGGCGCCTGCGCTTGGTTGATTTGTATCATTTCAAGAGCCAGGCCAGATAGACACACTTATGGAGCAATAAACCCAAGGCCGGGAGTTCTCTCCCGGCCTTTTGATTTGTTGTTTGGGGGACTTCCCAATGGGAAGTCCCCCTTTCTTTTTTTGCTCTTTTGCGGTAAAATATATCCCAAAGGCTGTGAGAGGAGGGGGCGCTTTGGAGCGGATCACCGCGGACACGCCGCTGTCCGATTTTCCCGGCGTGGGCCCCGCCCGGCAGCGGGCCCTGGCCAAGCTGGGGCTGGAGCGGGTGGGGGACCTGCTGCGGTTCTACCCCAGGGCCTACGAGGACCGCACCAGGGTCTTCCCCGTGGCCGCCGCCCCCATCGACACCCCGGTGTGCGTGGAGGCCATGGTGGCCCAGCCGCCCCGGCTCTCCCGCATCCGGCGGGGGCTGGACCTGGTGAAGACCAGGGCGGTGGACGACACCGGGGCCATGGAGCTGACCTTTTTCAACCAGCCCTACCTCCAGCGCTCCCTCCAGCGGGGGGAGAGTTACATCTTCTACGGCAAGATGGAGCTGGTGGGGGGCCGCCGCCAGATGACCAACCCGGTCCTGGAGCGGCCCGGACGCCGCCGGGCCACCGGCCGCATCCTGCCCCGCTACCCCCTCACCGCCGGGGTGAGCAACTACCTGCTGGTGGACCTGGCCCAGGCGGCGGTGGAGCACGGGCTGGACAGTCTGGAGGAGACCCTGCCCGCCGCCGTGCGGGAGCGGTTCCACCTGCCCGGCATCCAGGAGGCATGCGCCCAGATCCACTTCCCCGACAGTTTCGCTGCCCTGGACGCGGCCCGGGCCCGGCTGGCCTTTGAGGAGCTGTTCTACCTCACCGCCGGGCTCTCCCTGCTGCGCAAGCGCCGGGAGCGGGGCCGGGGCGTGGCCCTGAACGCCGGGTCGGTCCCGGCCTTCCAGGCCCTGCTGCCCTTCCCCCTCACCGGGGCCCAGCGGCGGGTGATGGACCAGTGTGCCGCCGACCTGTGCGCCGGGCCGCCCATGAACCGGCTGGTGCAGGGGGACGTGGGCTCGGGCAAGACCGCCATCGCCGCCTTCTGCCTGTGGCGGGCGGCCAAGAGCGGGGCCCAGGGGGCCTTGATGGCCCCCACCGAGCTGTTGGCCCAGCAGCACTACCAGACTCTGCGGGCCATGCTGGAGCCGGACGGGGTCGCCGTGGGCCTGCTCACCGGGTCCCAGACCCCGGCGGAGAAGCGGGCCATCAAAACGGCCCTGGCCGCCGGGGAGCTCCAGGTGGTGGTGGGGACCCACGCCCTGCTCAGCCGGGGGGTGGACTTCCGGGACCTGGCCCTGGCGGTGGTGGACGAACAGCACCGCTTCGGGGTGGGCCAGCGCTCCGCCCTGGCGGGGAAGGGGACCAGTCCCCACCTGCTGGTCCTCTCCGCCACCCCCATCCCCCGGACCCTGGCCCTGATCCTCTATGGGGACCTGGACGTGTCCGTCCTGGACCAGCTCCCCCCCGGCCGCCGGGCGGTGGAGACCTATCTGGTCAGCGACCGCTACCACCAGCGGCTCTACGCCTTCCTGGACAAGCTGGTGGCCCAGGGCCGCCAGGGATACATCGTCTGCCCCGCCGTGGAGGAGGACCCGGAGGAGGGGGACTCCACCCTGAAGTCGGTGGAGCAATACGCCCAGTACCTCTCCCAGGAGGTCTTCCCCCACCTCCGGGTGGCCTTCGTCCACGGCCGGATGAAGGCCAGGGACAAGGAGGCGGTGATGGCCGCCTTCGCCGGCGGGGAGGTGCAGATCCTGGTGTCCACCACCGTGGTGGAGGTGGGGGTGGACGTGCCCAACGCCGCCTTCATGGTGGTGGAGAACGCCGACCGCTTCGGCCTCAGCCAGCTCCACCAGCTCCGGGGCCGGGTGGGCCGGGGGAAGCACCAGTCCTACTGCGTGCTGGTCTCCAACACCCGGGACCCGGAGACCCGGGGGCGGCTCAAGACCCTCTGCGCCACCACCGACGGCTTCCAGATCGCCGAGGCCGACCTGAAGGCCCGCGGCCCCGGCGACTTCTTCGGCCAGCGCCAGCACGGCCTGCCCACCCTGCGGCTGGCCGACCTCAACGCCGATATGCGCCTGCTCAGCGCCGCCCAGCGGGCGGCCCAGGACCTGCTGGCCCAGGACCCGGACCTCCAGGCCCCGGAACACCAGCCGGTGCTCCGGCGGGTCAGGGAGATCTTTCAGGAGGACCCGGATATTTTCAATTAAGGACAAAGATCCCCCCTGCTCCTTCAACATTTTTCGTGACATTTGCCCATAGCTATGCTATACTTGGATGGATGTGATCCCCCCTCCGCGCCGTGGGCGCCGCCCGCTGAAAACCAAATCTGCAAAGGATGAGTCGGATATGAAAAACGCGCGCAACCGCCTGATCTCCGCCCTGCTGGCCCTGGCCCTGGCCGGGTCGCCGGCGCTGTCGGCCCTGGCCCTGGAGGCCCCGGCGGAGGCCGGCCCCTCCCCGGAGGAGCCGGAGGCCGTTCTGCTCTCCCCGGAGGAGCCGGAGGCCGTCCCCGCCCCGGAGGCCGGGGAGGAGGCCATGCCCTTCAGCATCACCGTGGACCGCTACACCCCCGACATGGCGGGGGCGGAGCGGATCCGGCGGGGCGGGACCTACACCCTCATCGCCCTGCCCGTCCAGGTGGCGGAGGCGCTGGGGGACGGGGCGGTGGACACCCTCACCCCCCAGGAGCTGCTGGCCGCCACGGGCCAGGCGGTGTTCCTGGGCTCCGCCGTGGCCGAGGACGACGGCCGGGTGGTCTTTGAGGGGGTCCGCCTCCGCACCGCCGACGCGGTGGTCTACTACGTCACCGGCCCCGGCCTGGACCGGCCCCTGGTGGAGGCCACCAGCGCCTCCACCTACGCCGTGGGCGCCATCCGCACCGACACCCTCACCGACCACTCCGCCACCGTCACCCTGGTGGACGCCGCCACCGGCTACCGCTACGGCAACAGCGTCCTGGCCGACAGCGGCGGGTCCTACTCCTTTGACAGCGTGGCCCCCGGTACTTACGACCTGCTGGTCACCAAGCCCGGCTACCTCCCCGCCACCCGGACGGGGGTGGAGATCCGGGACGACAACACCAAGATCATCAACCTGTTCAACCTCTCCTCCGCCCCCTACGCCCCGCCGGGCCAGAGCCAGGTGCCGGGGCTGAGCCGGGTGGGCGACGTGACCAACGACGGGGTCCGGGACCTGGAGGACCTGGCCGCCCTGCTGCTGTATCTGGGCCGGCCGGGGGCGGCGCCGGAGGGCGTCACCGCCGACCTCAACGGCGACGGCGCGGTGGACAAAAAGGACAGCGACCTCCTGATCGACGCCGCCGCCAAGGCGGACCCCCAGGACATCACCACCGGCACGGACAGCGCCGTCACCGACGCCCGGCTCACCGTGGCCGACGGCGGCGGCGCGGCGGACAGCGCCCTGCGGTATCTGTCCTTCTCTGTCTCCAGCGCCTCCACCGTCTCCGCCGCCGCCTTCTCCCTGACCTTCCCCGCCGACGTGGTCCAGCCCCTGAACGCCAAGGGCGGGCTGGTCTCCCCGGTGAACGGCGGCGCGCAGATCGGCTGTCTGGTCCCCGCCGCCGGGCTGGACGCGCGGCTCGCCCGCTGGAGCGTGGAGGGCAACGCCGTCACCCTGACCTTCGCCCTCACCGCCGACGCGCCCCACGCCGCCGGGGAGGTGGCCCGGTTCTACTACCGCCCCGTCTCCGGCACCACCGCCGACTTCTATGACGGGGTCTTCACCCTCGCCCAGGCGGCGGCCCTGGTGGGCCGGGACACGGTGGTGTCCGGCGCGGCGCTGACCTATCCGGGCAGCGAGAGCGGCGCCATCACCTCCATCACCATCGACCAGGCCTCCCCCCAGAGCGTCACCATCCCCGCCGTGGGGCGGGTCTCCGTCCTGTCCCTCTCCGCCACCGGCCACGCCGCCGGGGAGGACCGGCCCGACCTGGCCGGGCTGACCTGGTCGGTGCAAACGGAGGACGGCCGGACCCCAGCCGGGGTGACGGTGGAGGGCGGTCTGCTGACCGTCACCCACGCGGCCCAGCCCGGCACTCTTCAGGTCACCGCCGCGTTGGAGGATCTGGTCTCCCCGCCCCTGACGGTGGTGCTGACCGCCGCCCCGCCCACCGCCACCTCCATCGTCATCCAGCGGGACGGCCGCGCCCTGGACCAGGACGCCATCGGCGTCAACGCCGGGGACGACCAGGCCCGGTTCCTCTACACCGCCCAGGTCCTGGACCAGCGGGACGAGCCCCTGGCCGACCAGCCGGAGGTGGAGTGGCTCCTGGCCGGGGCCCCCGCCGGGGTGTCGGTGGAGGACGGGGCGCTGACCTTTGACGGCACGGTGGACGACGGGAGCTACACCTTCCTGCTCCTGGCCCAGTCCCAGGGGCTCCAGGCCGTGGTGGAGATCCTGCTGGATGTGGAGCTCCAGGTGGTCAGCCTGCGCGTCTCCGGGCCCCGGAGCGCCGTGGTCCCCGCCCCCGGCTCCTCGGTCCGCACCCTGACCTACGACGTTCTGGGCCTGGACGCCCAGGGCCGGCCGGTGGCGCTGAGCGACATCGCCACCCTGTCCGTCTCCCCTGAGGACCAGGGGGTGGACGTCGCCTTCATGGAGGGGACGGCCAGCTCCCCCTACCACCTGAACGTCCAGCCGGAGGCCCAGGCCGGGGAGTACCTCCTCACCGCCCAGCTGGGCGACGCCACCGGCGAACTCACCCTCACCCTTCTGCCCTATGAGGCGGAGGAGCAGCCCGCCACGGCGGTGATGCTCCTGGACGGGGAGGTGGTGGAGCACCTCCAGTTCACCCTGGAGGCGGGCGACGCCCAGAGCTACGCCTTCTCCGCCCAACTCCTGGACGTGAGCGACCTCCCCGCCAACGACCAGCCTGAGCGCTGGACCTGGTCTTTGAGCCCGGAGCTGCCGGGGGTCTCCGTCTCCGACCAGGGCCTGCTCACCCTGGAGGAGACCCTGCCCGCGGGCAGCTACGTCTTCGACCTCACCGCCGCCGACCCGGACACCGGCCTGGCGGTGACGGTGCCGGTGGAGGTACGGGTCACGCCGGTGCTGGACCGGCTGGTCCTGACCGCCCCGGAGCGGCTGACCATCCCGGACCGGGACGCCGTCCGCTGTATCCTGGCCGCCACCGCCCTGGACGCCCAGGGCCGGGCCATCCCCCTCGCCCAGGACCTGGTCTGGTCGGTGACCGGCCAGGGGGAGGAGGCCCCTGACGGGGTGACGGTGGAGGACGGGGTCCTCACCGTCACCTCCGCCGCCGCCCCCGGCCAGATCACCGTCACCGTCAGCGACCTCTCCGGCGCGGTCTCCGCCCAGGCGGTCATCACCCTGGCCCCCGCCGGGGCCCAGAGCGAGCCGGTGCTGGTCCTCTACCGGGAGATCCTGGTGGACGGCCAGACGCTGGAGGCCGACGCCCCCGCCCCCGCCGCCCCGGACGCGGTGGACGCCAAGGTGGGCCAGGAGGTGACGGTGACCTGGTCCGCCGTCCTGGTGGACCAGGTCACCGGCCGGATCTCCCGGCCGGAGAGCGGGTCGGTCAAGTGGCAGGGCGCGCCGGAGGGGGTGTTCCGGGTGGATGAGAACGCCGAGAGCGGCGTCTACTCCGCCAGGGTCACCGCCGTGTACGGCGGCCAGTCGGCCACCGCCTCGGCCACCGTCACCCTCTACCCCAACATCACCGGCCTGCTCCTGGACTTCGGCGACGGCAACGCCCAGCCCCCCTATGAGCTGGCCGTGCCCAGCCGGGGAGCCCGGTACTACACCGCCACCCTGCTGGCCCAGGTGGTCCAGGGCGGCGAGACCCGGACCCTCCCCATCTCCCAGCTGGGGTTGACCGACTACGACGTGGTGGTGGCCACCGCCCTCACCGGCCTCTACGGCGAGCTGGACGCCCAGGCGGGCCAGATCCGCTTCATCGTGGAGCCCGCCGCGGTGCAGAACCCCACCCAGGCCCCCACTGACGGCGGCGTGGACATCCGCTTCATCCAGCTCTACCTGGACTACTTCCCCGGCGACACCTTCTACTCCGACCGTCTGCCCCTCTACCTGACGCCGGAGACCGCCGTTGTCACCACCGCCCTCCTCCGCCGGGGGAGCGGCGCGGGGACCTCCTTCGCCTTCGGCACCCCCAAGGACGACGAGGCCGTCACCGCCGCCTCCGGGACCCTCTCCAACTGCTACGCCCTGGAACTGCTGGACCAGTACGGCGGCCAGGTGACCGGCCGGAAGGTGGAGTGGACCCTCACCATGCCCGACGCCCTGATGGACGGCGACACCCCCCTGGTCACCCCCATCCCGGCGGGGGATACGCTGAGCGCCGCCTATCCCGGCTACGCCGGCATCTGCCGGCTCCAGATCGCCCCCACCGCCCCGGCGGGAGGGCCCTACCCCCTCACCCTCACCGCCAGCTGCGAGGGGATGCGCTGTACCCTGTCCATCCAGCTGACGGTGACCGGCGCCCCCGCCGTCCAGGACCTGGAGATGTCCCTGTCCGGCCTGGGGGCCATCACCATCCCCATCTACTACGCCCAGTATAACAGCCCCACCGTCAACAACTCCGTCAACACCGCCACCTACACCGCCGCCATCCGCACCGCCTCCGGCGGGGAGCTGGACCTGTCCCAGGGCTACACCCTGGACTGGGCCATCACCGACCCCCAGGGCGGCGCCCCCGCGGGGGTCAGCGTATCCCCCGCCGCCGACGCCGCCTCCGCCACGGTGACGGTGGGCCGGGCGGCCCAGCCCACCGGCGGCGCCCAGGAGAACAAACTGCGCCTCAGCGCCACCCTCCGGGACAGGGAGGGCCAGGAGGTGGCCTCCGCCACCCTGCCGGTGGAGCTGAACCGCAGCGCCGCGGTGCCCACCCTGATGACCATCCGCAAGGGGGAGGCGGCGGTGACCTCCGACTCGGTCTCCCTGACCTCCTCCAACCCCGGGCCTGTCACCAGGGACTACACCTTCCACCTGCTGGACCAGTATAACGACCTGGCCACCCTGCGCAACCGCCGGGAGGTGAAGTGGACCCTCGCCAACGCGGAGAACTCCGGCGTCACCCTCACCACCCAGACCGACGAGGAGGGGGTGTCCTACGCCCACCTCACCGTGACCGACCCCGGCTACTCGGTGAGCAAGACGGTCCGGCTCACCGCCTCCATCACCGTGGTGGAGGAGAAGGCCCCCTCCGCCCGCCAGACCGTCAGCGCCACCCTGCCCATCTCCGTGGTCATCGGCAACGGCAGCTCCAGCTCCGGCGGCGGTGGCGGCGGTGGCGGCGGCGGCGGTCTGGGCGGGGACACCGGCTCCGAGACCGACTCCACCCCCACCTCCATCTCCATCAGCGGCAACACCTATCTGAACACCACCCAGGGGGTGGCCGCCTCCCAGACCTACACCTGCACCCTCCGGGACGCCAGCGGCAAGAGCGCCTCCTCCTTCGAGCGGGCCAAGGTCACCTGGAGCGCCTCCGGCCTCACCTCCGGCATCACCTTCAACACCACCACCCACGTCCTCAGCGTCCCCACCACCACCCCCGCCGGGGTGTATAAGGTCATCCTCACCGCCCGGTACAGTTCCTCGGTAAGCACCTCGGTGACGGTGACGGTGAACGTGGCCAACCCCAACGGCGGCACCCCCACCTCCATCTCCATCAACGGGGAGTCCAGCCTCTCCACCACCCAGGGCGTGGCCGCCACCAGGGCCTGGTCCGCCACCCTGCGGGACCAGAACGGCGCGGTGGTCACCGTCCCCCAGGGCAGCGTGAAGTGGAGCCTCTCCCCCCTGACCAGCGGCGCGCTCACCGTCACCTTTGACGCCGCCTCCGCCACCCTCACCGTCCCCGCCACCGCCGGGGCCGGGACGCTGAATACCACCCTCACCGTCACCTACGGGACGCTGAAGGCCACCCTGCCTGTCACCGTCACCGTCACCGCCGCCGCGGCCTCCCCCGCCGCGCCCACCATCGTCCCCACCTGGAGCGTCTCCGGCGGCTCCGGCTCGGCCACCCTCACCGCCCAGCAGGAGAAGGTGATCACCGACTCCTCCGTCACCGGCGGCGTGATCACCGTGGCCCCCACCGGCAGCGGCAGCCTGACCTCCGTAATGGTGTAACGCAGGTTGGGCATTTCGGAAGCGTGCTGCGCATCGAGGCGCGGGTGCTGCCACATCTCGAATTGCCCCAGCAGGGGCGTGGAGCCGCCGCTCCTTTGCCGGATATACCCGTCATAGCGGACGTCCAGCAGGTCTTCCACCGTCAGGGGCAGC
>CANRBW010000003.1 GCA_947628975.1 uncultured Oscillospiraceae bacterium
AGCCCGCCCCGGCCCCCGGCGGCGAGGCCGACGCCGGACGGGAGGACCTGGCCGGAGCGGACGGCGTCGTAGGCGGCGGAGCGGGGGACACCGGAGCCGGGAACACCGGCGATGACAGCGCCCTGGACCGGGCGGAACGCTCCGTGGAGGACCTGGGGGACGGGGTGCGGGACACCCTGGACGACCTGGGGGACGCCGCCAGGGACGCGGGCCGCGCCGCCAAAGAGAGCATGGACCGATGAAAAACGCCCCGGCCGGTGGTCCGGCCGGGGCGTCAGGGACGGGCAAAGAAGGGGCGCTGCCCCTTCTTTGATTTTTCAGCGCAGGGCGATCTCGTGGCGCTTGGGGCCGGTGGAGACGATGGAGACGGGGATCCCCACGCGGGCTTCGATGAAGTCCACATAGTCCCTGGTGGCCTGGGGGAGCTTGTGGTAGTCGGTCTCCCCCCGGATGTCGCACCGCCAGCCGGGCAGGGTCTCAAACACCGGCTTGGCCCGGGCCAGGAGCGGGGGAGTGGGGAAGACGTCGGTGATCTGGCCGTCGATCTCGTAGCCCACGCAGACGGGGATCTGGTCCAGATAGCCCAGCACGTCCAGACAGGTCAGGGCCACCTGGGTGGCGCCCTGGACCATGCAGCCGTACCGGGTGGCCACGCAGTCGAACCAGCCCACCCGCCGGGGCCGCCCGGTGGTGGCGCCGAACTCGCCCCGGTCCCCGCCCCGGCGGCGCAGTTCGTCCCCGGCCTCGCCGGTGACCTCGCTGATGAAGGGCTCGCTCTTGGCGCCCACGCAGGAGGAGTACGCCTTGGTGACGGCGATGACCGCCTCTATGGCGGTGGGGGGCACCGCCGCGCCCACGCAGCCGAAGCCGGCCAGGGTGTGGGAGGAGGTGGTCATGGGCACGATGCCCAGGTCGGGGTCCTTCATGGCCCCCAGCTGCCCCTCCAGCAGGATGGACTTCCCCTGCCCCAGCGCGTCGTGGACAAAGCCCGCCGCGTCCCCCACGAAGGGGCGGAGGAGCTCCCGCAGGGAGAGGAGTTCCTCCACCAGGGGCTCCAGCTCCAGACGGGGCTTGTGGTAGAGGTGCTCAAAGAGGACGTTCTTGATGTCCAGCGCCGCCGCCAGCCGCTCCCGGAGGCGGGACTCGTCAAACAGGTCGCAGACCTGGATGCCGATCTTGGCGTACTTGTCGGAGTAGAAGGGGGCGATGCCGCTCTTGGTGGAGCCGAAGGCCCGCCCGGCCAGCCGCTCCTCCTCATAGCTGTCCTGGAGGACGTGGTAGGGCAGCAGCAGCTGGCACCGCTCCGAGACGATGAGGTTGGGCTGGGGCACGCCCTGGTCGGTGATGGACCGGAGCTCCGCCACCAGCTTTTTCACGTCCAGGGCCACGCCGTTGCCGATGATATTGGTCACATGGGGATAGAAAGTCCCTGAGGGGAGGATGTGCAGGGCGAAGCGGCCGTAGTCGTTGATGATGGTGTGTCCGGCGTTGGCCCCGCCCTGAAAGCGGACCACCACGTCGGAACGCTCGGCCAGAAGGTCGGTGATCTTGCCCTTGCCCTCGTCGCCCCAGTTGGCGCCGACGATCGCTTTTACCATGGTGTTACCTCCGGGCCCCCGGATTCGCAGCCTGGCGGTCTGCCTTTTCAAGGGCCCATACAAATCTATTATAATTCACCAAAAGCGAAAACGCAAGCCCAACCATTTTTGTCCGGGAGATAGAACGGCCCGGCCCGGCGCGGGCGGGGGCGGCCGGGGGTTGACATTTGGGGAAAAAGCGGATAGAATAACAGCGTTCACACGCTGAGAAGAGGACGAGTACCCGCGTCCCGCCGCGCAGAGAGCCGCCGTTTGGTGCGAGGCGGAGGGCGGAGAGCGGGGAAGGATCACCTCGGAGCGGCCCGGTCGAGCGGGGAGCCAGACCGGGACGGGCGGCGCCGTTACCCGCCGACGAGTGGCCCCGGCCGGTCCGGGGCAAGTAGAGTGGTACCGCAGAGGGTCGCGCCTTTGTCTCTTACAGGAGGAGATGGGCGCGTTTTTCTTTGGAAAAATCTAAGGATCAAAGGAGACACCGCCATGGACTTCAACCAGACCGTACACCTGCCCCAGACCGACTTCCCCATGCGGGCGGGCCTGCCCAAGCGGGAGCCGGAGATGCTGGCCGGCTTCGAGGGGCTCTACCACCAGATGGTGGCCCGCAACCAGGGCAAGCCCAAGTTCGTCCTCCACGACGGCCCCCCCTACGCCAACGGCAACATCCACATCGGCACCGCCATGAACAAGGTCCTCAAGGACATGATCGTGAAGATGCGGAACATGACCGGCTTCCAGGCCCCCTACGTCCCCGGCTGGGACACCCACGGTCTGCCCATCGAGTCGGCGGTGCTCAAGGACAAGAGCGTCAAGCGCGAGGAGATGACGGTGGCGGAGTTCCGCACCAAGTGCCGGGAGTACGCCGAGGGCTATATCGCCAAGATGACCGAGCAGTTCAAGCGCCTGGGCGTGCTGGGGGAGTGGGAGGATCCCTATATCACCCTCCTGCCCGAATTTGAGGCCAGGCAGATCGAGGTCTTTGGCAAGATGGCGGAGAAGGGGCTCATCTACAAGGGCCTCAAGCCGGTCTACTGGTGCCCCGCCGACCAGACCGCCCTGGCCGAGGCGGAGATCGAGTACGCCGACGACCCCTGCACCACCATCTTCGTCAAGTTCCCCGTGGTGGACGACCTGGGCCGCCTGGGGCAGTATGGCGACGTGGGCCGGATGTCCTTCGTGATCTGGACCACCACCCCCTGGACCATCCCCGGCAACATGGCCATCTGCGTCAACGCCGGGTTCGACTACGTCCTGCTGGAGGTCCCCGGCGGGGAGATCTATATCCTGGCCCAGGAGCTGGCCAAGGGGGTGTGCGAACAGGCGGGCATCGACTACGGCGCCTGCCGGGTGCTGGCCACCCTCAAGGGCGGGGACTTCGAGCTGATGCGGGCCCGCCACCCCCTGTTCGACCGGGACAGCGTCCTGCTGTGCGGCGACCATGTGACCCTGGAGGCGGGCACCGGCTGTGTCCACACCGCCCCCGGCTTCGGCGCGGACGACTTCTATATCTGCCAGGCCTACGACAAGAGCGGCAAGACCGCCATCGGCGTGCCCGTGCCGGTGAACGCCAAGGGCGTGATGACCGACGAGCGCTACAACGGCCAGTACTACGCCAAGGGCAACGACCTGGTCATCGCCGACCTGGAGTCCTGCGGCGCGCTGTTGAGCAAGGAGAGCATCACCCACTCCTACCCCCATTGCTGGCGGTGCAAGAACCCCATCATCTTCCGGGCAACCGAGCAGTGGTTCTGTAGTGTGGACGCCATCAAGAAGGCCGCCGTGGAGAGCTGCGAGGGCATCCGCTGGAAGCCGGAGTGGGGCAAGGAGCGGATGATCTCCATGATTTCCGAGCGCAGCGACTGGTGCATCTCCCGCCAGCGGGTGTGGGGGGTGCCCATCCCCATGTTCTACTGCGAGAAGTGCGGCGGCGAGGTCATCTCCCCGGACACCATCGCCCACGTGGCGGCGCTGTTCCGGGAAAAGGGCTCCAACGTCTGGTTCGACAGACCCGCCGACCAGCTGATCCCCGCCGGGACCCGGTGCCCCCACTGCGGCCACGACCACTTCACCAAGGAGACCGACATCATGGACGTGTGGTTCGACTCCGGCTCCACCTGGGCCGCGGTGGCCGACGCCAGGGAGTCGCTGGGGTACCCCGCCGACCTCTACCTGGAGGGGGGCGACCAGTACCGGGGCTGGTTCCAGTCCTCCATGCTCACCTCCATCGCCGTCAACGGCGTGGCTCCCTACAAGCAGATCGTCACCCACGGCTGGACGGTGGACGGCGAGGGCAAGGCCATGCACAAGTCCCTGGGCAACGCCGTCAGCCCCGACGAGGTCTTGAAGGACTACGGCGCGGACATCTTCCGGCTGTGGGTGGCCAGCGCCGACTATACCCAGGATATGCGTATTTCCCAGGACATCCTCAAGCAGCTGGCCCAGGCGTATCTGAAGATCCGCAACACCGCCCGGTATATGCTGGGCAACCTCCACGACTTCGACCCCGACCAGGCCACGCCGGCGGCGGAACTGCTGGACCTGGACCGGTGGGCGGTGTCCCGGCTGGGCCGCCTGGCCCGGACCTGCCGGGAGGCGTATGACGCCTACGACTTCCATGTGGTCTACCGGGCCATCTACAACTTCTGCGTGCTGGACCTGTCCAACTTCTACCTGGATGTGATCAAGGACCGGCTCTACTGCGGCGACCGGGCCTCCCGCCGGAGCGCCCAGAGCGCCCTCTACACCATCCTGGACGGCCTGACCCGCCTGGTGGCCCCCATCCTGGCCTTCACCTCCGACGAGATCTGGCGGGCCATGCCCCACGCCAAGGGGGCGGACCCCCGCAGCCCGCTCCTCAACGATATGCCCGACCTCTCCGACGCCCCGGCCCTGCCTGAGGCGGAGGAGGCCCGGTGGGCCCAGGCCATCGCCGTCCGGGACGAGGTGAACAAGGCCCTGGAGCTCCAGCGGGCCGAGGGCGGCGTGAAGAAGAGCCAGGACGCGGCGGTGACGTTGGCGCTGTCCGATGGGCTCTACGCCGACTATGAGGCGGGCAAGTTCCTCGCCGGCTTCCACCCCGACGACCTGGCCACGCTGTTCATCGTCTCCCAGGTGGAGGTGGTCCGGGGCGAGACCGGCCGCGCCGCCGAGAGCGTGGAGGGCCTTTGGGTGGCGGTGGCCCCGGCCAAGGGGGAGAAGTGCCCCCGGTGCTGGAACCACCATGAGCACACCGACGCGGAGGGCCTGTGCCCCCGGTGTGCCGCCGTGCTGAGGCAGGAGGGCTGAGTTGGAGCGGAAGGACAGACGCGCCCGCCCCTGGCCCTGGTACGCCCTGGCCGGGGGGCTGGTGGTGGCGGACCAGGTGGTCAAGGGCCTGGTCCGGGCCACCCTGGAGCCGGGGCAGACCCGGCCTTTGATCCCCCATCTCATCGAGCTTTTGTATGTGGAGAACACCGGCGGCGCCTTCTCCATCCTCGGCCGCTACACCTGGGTCCTGGCCCTGCTGTCCGCGGTGGTGACGGTGGGGCTGACCCTGTGCCTGTGGAAGGGGCGGCTGGCGAACTCCGCCCCGTCCCGGCTGTGCCTGGCCCTGGTGCTGGCCGGGGCGGCGGGCAACCTCATCGACCGGGTGGGCCGGGGCAGTGTGACCGATATGTTCAACTTTACCTTCATCCGCTTCGGCGTGTTCAACGTGGCGGATGTCTGCGTGGTGTGCGGGATCCTGGGCTACGCGGTGTGGATCCTGTGTACCCAGTCCCGCCGCGGCGGGGAAGAGCATGGAACTGACGCTGACCGTCCCCGCTGAGGGCCTGCGGGCGGACGCCTTTCTGGCCGGGGCGGTGGAGGGGCTGACCCGCTCCGCCGCCCAGAAGCTGCTGGAGAGCGGGGCGGTGGTCTGCCGGGGCCGAAAGGTGGGCAAGAGCGATAAGCTCCCCGCCGGGGCGGAGGTGGCGGTGACCCTCCCCGCCCCCCAGCCCCTGGAGGCCGCGCCGGAGGACCTGCCCTTGGACGTGGTCTACGAAGACGGGGACGTGATCGTGGTCAACAAGCCGGTAGGGATGGTGGTCCACCCCGCGCCGGGGCACCCGTCGGGCACGCTGGTCAACGCCCTGCTCTACCACTGCGGGGAAAGCCTCTCCGGCATCAACGGGGTGGCCCGGCCCGGCATCGTCCACCGCATCGACCGGGACACCTCCGGCCTGGTGATCGCCGCCAAGAACGACCGGGCCCACCTGTCCCTGGCCGCCCAGCTCCAGGACCACTCCCTGTACCGGCTCTACCACGGGATCGTGGCGGGGGGTCTGCGGGAGGAGGAGGGGACGGTGAACGCCCCCCTGGGCCGGAGCCCCAAGGACCGCAAGAAGATGGCGGTGGTGGCCGGGGGCCGGGAGGCGGTGACCCACTACACTGTGCTGGAGCGCTTTTCTGGCTGTACCTACGCCGCCTTCCGGCTGGAGACCGGCCGCACCCACCAGATCCGGGTCCACATGGCCCATTTGGGCCATCCCCTGCTGGGGGACAGGGTCTACGGCCCCCCCAAGGGCTATCCGGGGCTGGTGGGCCAGTGCCTCCACGCCAAGGCGCTGACCTTCACCCACCCCGCCACGGGGGAGCGGATGACGGTGGAGTGCCCTCTGCCCGACGATTTTGCCCGCGTTCTGGCCAAACTGCGCCGGCGGCGCGGGGGAGAGGGGGAGCAAGCGTGAACGACACCCGCGGGGGCGTCCACATCCTGGTGGTGGAGGACGACCCGGACATCAACCGATTGCTGTGCGCCATTCTGGAAGGGGCGGGCTATGGGGCCCGCCCCGCCTTTTCCGGCAGCGAGGGGCTGCTGTGGGCGGAGAAGTACGACTACGACCTGATCCTGCTGGACCTGATGCTCCCCGGCCTTCCCGGGGAGGAGTTCATCCGGCGGGTCCGGGGCAGGGGGACCATGCCCATCCTGGTGCTTTCGGCCAAGATAGCGGTGGAGGACCGGGTGAACGCCCTGGCCCTGGGGGCGGACGACTTCATCCCCAAGCCCTTTGACAACCGGGAGGTGCTGGCCCGGGTGGAGGCCCAGCTGCGCCGGAGCCGGGACTTCTCCGGCCCCGCCGTCCAGGGCGCGCTGACCTGGGGTCCCCTGCGCCTGGACCGGGAGGGCCACAGCGCCACCCTGGACGGGACGGACCTGGCCCTCACCGCCCACGAGTTCGCCATCCTGGCCCTGCTCATGGGCCAGCCCCGGCGGGCCTTCTCCCGCGCCCAGATCTACGAGGCGGCGTGGGGGGAGGAGTATGTGGGGGACGACAACACCGTCAACGTCCACGTCAGCAACCTGCGGGCCAAGCTGGCCAGGGTGGACCCGGCGGGGGAGTACATCAAAACGGTGTGGGGCGTGGGCTTTCGGATGGGCGCTCTTTAGACTTTCTTCACACTTTCTTTCCGGGGACTTGAAGATCCGGGCGTATGCTTAGGACGACCGAAAGGAAAGGAAGGGATCCAGATGGACGACATTGTACTCTCCACCCACGGCCTCACCCGGCGCTACGGCGGCCAGAAGGCCCTGGACCAGGTCTCCCTGACGGTGCGCCGGGGAGAGATCTACGGCCTGGTGGGCCGCAACGGGGCGGGGAAGACCACCCTGATGCGGCTGATCACCGGCCAGAGCGTCCCCACCGAGGGCCGGGTGGAGCTCTTCGGCGCCACGGGCCGGGACCTGCGCCGGGCCCGCGCCCGGATGGGGGCCATGGTGGAGGTCCCCGCCTTCTCCCCCTTCCTGGGAGCGCGGGAGAACCTGGAATACTACCGCCTCCAGCGGGGCATCCCCGGCCGGGAGACGGTGGAGGAGGCCCTGGAGCTGGTGGGGCTCGCCGACGCCGGCGCCAAGAAGTTCAAGACCTTCTCCCTAGGGATGAAACAGCGCCTGGGCCTGGCCCTGGCCCTGATGAACCGCCCCGACCTCCTGGTCCTGGACGAGCCGGTCAACGGCCTGGACCCGGAGGGGGTGGTGGAGTTCCGCCGGCTGCTGGGGCGGCTCCATCGGGAGCGGCAGACCACCGTCCTCATCTCCAGCCACATCCTGGCGGAGTTGGCCAACGTGGCCACCTGCTACGGTTTTTTGGAGCGGGGCCGCCTGCTGGAGGAGATCACCGCCCAGACCTTGGAGGAGCGGTGCCGGGTGTGCCTGCGCCTTCAGGTGGACGACGCGGCCAAGGCCTCGGTGATCTTCCACATCAAGCTGGGCACCGACGCCTTCAAAGTTTTGCCCGACAACACCCTGGAGCTCTACGACCACCTGGACTGCCCTCAGGCGGTGTCCCAGGCCCTGGCGGAGGAGGGCGTGTTCCTCCAGAGCATGGAGCGCCGGGGCAGCGACCTGGAGGGGTACTTCCTGGACCTGATCGGAGGTGGGCGGGATGCTTAACTATCTGCGCGCCGAGCTCTACAAGCTCTTTCGCCGGAAATACTTCTGGGGGTTGACGGCCATCGTCCTGGCGCTGGAGGGGCTGCTGGTGGCGGCCTATCTGTTCATCAACGCCCACGGCGGCCACGCCTATTTTAACGACAGCGTGAACGACGTGATCCTGCGGATGCTGGGGGTGGGCGGGGTCTGCGCCGTGCTCACCGGGGACGTGGTCTTCGCCGCCCAGTACCGGAACGCCACGTTGAAAAACGAGGTCTCCTTCGGCCTGCCCCGGTGGCGGATCTACCTGGGCAAGCTGGCGGCCCAGCTGATCGCCTCCGTTTTGCTGTGCCTGGTGGCGGTGGGGGGCTATGTGGCCGCGTGCCGTCTGCTTCTGCCGGTCTGGCCGGAGGGAGGGGACCTGGCGGAGGTGTGGCGGATGCTGGGGCGGGGACTGCTGGCCGCCCTGCCGCTGTGGGTGGGGGTGCAGGGGATGGTCTGCGCCTGTTTCTTCCTCATCCGGGGGGAGGGCGTCGCCCTGTTCACCGCCCTTTGCCTTTTCTGGGCCCTGCCTGGGATCATGCAGTTCGTGGGGGGACTGTTCAGCGGCTACCCCATGGGGGATCTTCTGTTGAAGGTCCTCCCCTGGACCCCCTCGGCCATGCTGGACGCCACGCGGCTCCACCTGAAGGCGGGGTTCTACCCCTGGTTGACGCGGACCTGCCTGGTGGGCGGGGTCTGGCTGGCGGTCTCCACCGCCCTGGGGCTGTGGCGCTTCCGCCGCAAGGAGATCCACTGAGAGGAGGCCGGACATGGGGATCGCCGTGATCGTCGCGCTGGCGCTGGTCTGCGCCGCGCTGGCGGGGTATTTGGCCGTTCTGGACCGGGGCCTGGCCCGGGCCGGACGGCGGCTGGAGGAGCAGCTGGACGCCCCCTCCGCCCGCCGGCTGGAGCTGCCCTGCCCCAACGCCGCCGCCGAGACGCTCTTGGCGCGGGTCAACGACATTTTGGAGCGCCGCCAGGCCGAGCGGGACGAGTACCACCGGCTGGAGGAGGACCTGCGCCGCCAGATCGCCGACGTGTCCCACGACCTGCGGACCCCCTTGACCTCCATCCTGGGCTATTTGCAGCTGTTGGAGGAGGAGGACCTGACCCCCGAACAGCGCCGGGAATACCTGGCGGTGGTCCAGGGCCGGGCCCTGACCCTGCGGACCCTCATCACCGCCTTCTACGACCTCTCCCGGCTGGAGGGCGGGACCTGGACGCTGGAGCGGGAGCGACTGGACCTGGCGCGGCTGGTCCAGGACCAGCTGGCCTCGGCCTACGAGACGCTGGAGCGGGCGGGGCTGGCCCCCACGGTGGAGGTCCAGCCCGGTCTGCCCCCGGTGTGGGGGGACCGGAAGGCCACGGTCCGGGTGGTGACCAATCTGCTGACCAACGCCCTGGCCCACGGCGCGCCGCCCCTGGTCGTCCGCCTGTGCCGGGAGGGGCGGGGGGCCGCCCTTCAGGTGACCAACGCCGCCCCCCGCATGACCGGGGAGGAGGCCCGCCGCGTCTTTGAGCGGTTCTACACCGCCGACCCCGCCCGGAGCGGTCCCAGCACCGGCCTGGGCCTGGCCATCGTCCAGGCGCTGATGGAGCGCATGGGGGGCTCCGCCTCGGCGCGGCTGGAGGGCGGGCTGTTCACCGTCCAGGTCGCCTGGCCGGGGGCGGGGGCTTGACCGGGCGGGGAAAGGGTGGTATAATCCCCCTTGACCGCAGCTCAACACAATCACAGGGGCGCTGGGCGCAAGCCCGGCTGAGATGCGAGGCGTAGCGCCGCCTCCTGTCCCTCTCAAGCTGATCCGGGTAATGCCGGCGTAGCGAGTGTTTCGACGTATCGTCGTTCCTTGTACCGCGCCTGCCTGCATGAGCCGCGGTACATTTTTTTAGGAGGAACGACAAGATGAGAACGACCGACAAAAGTCTGCGCGCGCTGTGTGAGGGAGCGGTCTGTGTGGCCATGAGCCTGGTGCTGAGCTATCTGGAGCTCAACTTCGCCTGGGCCCAGGGCGGTTCGGTGGACCTGGTGATGGTGCCTTTGATCATCTTCGCCGTCCGCTGGGGCCTGGGCTGGGGCCTGGGGCCGGGCTGGCATGCGGGGTGCTGAAATACTTTGTGGCCTCCGGCTTTGCCATCGACTGGGTGTCCATCATCCTGGACTACGCCGTGGCCTACGCCGCGGTGGGCCTGGCCGGGCTCTTCAAGCACAAGGACAAGCAGGTCTGGCTGGCCGCCCTGGTGGGCAGCGTGGCCCGGTTCATCGTCCACTACATCAGCGGCGTCACCGTGTACGCCCGGTGGATGCCCGAGAAGTTCATGGGCATGAAAATGACCTCCCCCTTCTTCTACTCCCTGATCTACAACGGCGGCTATATGCTCCCCTGCGCCGTGCTGGCCGTGGTGGTCTGCCTAGCCCTGATGGTGCCGCTGAAGAAGTTTTTGCGGGGGGAGGACCTGCGGTAAACCAAGACAAAGGACGGTGGCGACGTGGGCAAATTCGACGGGGTTTTACTGGTCACCGATTTTGACGACACCTACTTCCCCGAATCCGGCGCTCTCCCGCCGGAGAACCTGGCTGCGGTGGCGTATTTCAAGGCCGAGGGCGGGATCTTCACCGTGGCCACCGGCCGGGCCTACACCACCTTCGCCCCCAAGCTGCCATCCGCCCCGGTGAACGCCCCGGTCATCCTCTCCAACGGCGCCCAGCTCTACGACTTCGCCGCCGGGGAGATGCTGGTGGAGCGGACCGTCCCCACCACCGTCGCCGAGGATCTGCTGGATCTGGTCCGGCGAGTGCCGGAGGTGGGGCTGGAGGCCTATCACGGGGAGGACGCCTACATCTGGAATCCCAACCGCTGGACCTGGTACCATCTGGAGAAGGCGGGCATCGGGGCCACCGAGTGCCCCATCGCCCAGATGCCCCAGCCCTGGGGCAAGGCCATCCTGCACCAGGAAAACCCCATCCTGCTGCGGGCCCAGGCCGACCTGCTGGCCCGGCACGGGGACCGGTACGAGGCCATCTTCTCTAACTTCCATATGCTGGAACTCACCGCCAAGGGCGCCACCAAGGGCGGCATGGTGCTGGAGCTGGCCCGGCGGCTGGGCGTGGCACGGGAACACATCTACTGCGCCGGGGACAACCAAAACGACATTCCCATGCTGGCCGTGGCCGCCGTGGGCTACGCGCCGGAAAACTGCGCCCAGGCGGTGAAGGACTGGGGCGCGCGGCTCCTCTGCCCCTGTGAGGAGGGCACCATCGCCCAGCTGGTGGAGGAGCTGGACCGCCGCTACTGACCGCGCGGAGGCTGTCAAAGAAGCGGCCGGGCCGCGCGTCTGCGGGCCGAGTTGTCACGCCCTTCGGCGCGAAACGCCGCGAGGGTTTTGGACAAAAGAGGAAGGGGCTCCGCCCCTTCCTCTTTTTGGCCGCTGGGGGCGGATCTGCCTCTTGCGTCGGAGCGGGTTTTCCGGTACAATGGAGGCGGACGGTCCGCTCCGGCCGCGCCGGGGCGCGTATCTCACCGAGGAAATGGGGAGTCGCCATGAGAAAGATCCTTCGCCGCCTGGCCGCCGGGGCGCTGGGGGCCGCCGTGCTGTGGACGCCGGCGCTGGCCCTGTCCCCCCAGGAGCTGGGGGTGATCCTCACCGAACAGTACGCCGGGGAGATCCCCGCCCAGGTCTGGGAGCAGACCACGGTGGAGGGGATGCTGGACGCCCTGGGGGACCCCTTCAGCCGCTACTACACCGCCCAGGAGTACGCCGCCTTCCAGGCCGCCGTCAACGGCGACGGGACGGGGGAGGGTCCCGCCGCGGTCACCGTCGCCGACGGCCTGGGCCGGATCGACCTGCGCTCCTTCGGGGCGGACACCTACGCCATCCTGCGCGACGGGGTGGCCGCCGCCGGCGGCGTCCACCACTGGATCGTGGACCTGCGGGGCAACCGGGGCGGCGAGCTCCAGGCCACGGCGGACGCCCTGAGCGTCTTCACCGGGGGCGGGGAGCTGATCTACCTCCGGGACCGGGCGGACAAGCTCTACTCGGCCAAGAGCGGGTACAGCAAGCTGTGCCTGGACCCGGCCATCGTCCTGGTGGACGGGGCCACCGCCTCCGCCGGGGAGCTGTACGCCGCCGGCATCCGGGACCGCCAGCGGGGGCTGCTGATCGGCAGCCGCACCTACGGCAAGGGGGTGGCCCAGTCCGCCTTTGACGCCTCCCACCCCACCTACGGCGGCGCCTTCGCCGACGGCTCGGCCCTGCTGTTGACCACGGAGAAGGCATTTTCCGACGCGCTGGTGAGCAACAACATCATGGGCGTGCTGCCCAACCTGGTGGTGGAGGCGGACCAGGCCGAGGGGGTGGCCCGGCTCCTGTGCGCCGACGCGCCGCGGGAGGACACAGGGGGGTATCTGCGCCTCCACCTGGCCCGGTGGCGGTGGTATGTGGACCTGGCCCACGGGGACCGGGAGGCCCTGCGGGCCCTGCTGGAGGCCCTGCCGCCCCAGGCGGAGCTGTACCTGGGCGCCGGCGGGCCGGAGGGCTGGACCCCTACCACCCCCCAGGCGGTGGCCCAGGCCCAGGGGCTGAGCGGGTATACCCCCCGCCGGTTCCCCGACGTGGACGCCTCCCCCTACGCCCAGGCCATCAACGCCCTGCGGACCTACGGCATCCTGAAGGGGGACGAGGCGGGACAGTTCCGCCCCGCCGACGGGCTGGACCGGGCCTCCCTGTGCGCCCTGCTGGCCCAGGCCATGGACTATCCCCCCAGCGCGGCGGACCCCGCCTTTGCCGACACCCCCGCCGACGCCTGGTACACCCCCTACATCACCACCCTCCACGCCCTGGGGGTGGTCAACGGCTATGACGACGGGCTCTTCCACCCGGACGACCCCATCCCCCACCAGCAGTTCATGGCGATCCTCTCCCGGATCGTGGCCGGGATCAGCGCCAACAGCTACGCCGCCTTCCAGCTGGGACCGGACCAGGCCGCCCTGGCCGACGGGGACTTCTCCGCCTACGACCCCTGGGCGGTGAAGGGGGCCTGGCTCCTGGACGGGGCGTGGTTCGCCCCCGCCAGGGACATCGACCCCAACGGGGTGACCACCAGGGAGGAGGCCGCCTACTGCCTGTGGTCCGCCCTGTCCACCCTGGGACTGATCCAGGGCTGAGACCGGGAACGCGCAAAAACGCTCTGGCCCCATGGCCAGAGCGTTTTTGTGCGGAGAGAACTGCGTCCCTTCAGGACAAGAACGTGTGTGCAAAGAACAGCGTCCCTTCAGGGCAAGAACGTTTTTGTGCGGAGAGAACAGTGTACCTTCAGGACAAGAACGTGTGCGTAGAGAACCAAGTCCCTTCAGGACAAGAGCGTTTTTGTGCGGAGAGAACTGCGTTCCTTCAGAACAAGAACGTGTGCGCAGAGAACCGGGTCCCTTTAGGGCAAGAACGTTTTTGTGCGCAGAAAACCGGGTTACTTCAGAACAAGAACGTGTGCGCAGAAGACCGGGTCTCACTTCAGGGCGAGGCCGTCCCGGAAGGCCTCGCCGACCCGCTGGGACACCCGGTAATAGCCGTGGGTGTAGGGGTCGAAGGCGATGGCGTCCACCAGGGAGATGTCCACCCGGTCCCCGTCCATGACCCGCTGGTCGGCGGTGACGTTCACCACCTGGCCGATGACCCCCATGCCGTAGGGGCCGTCCTGATACTCCACGAACCGGCACTCCAGGCAGAGGGGGAGCTGGGTGAGGACGGGGGCGTCCACCGTCTCGGCGCGCTGGGCGGTGAGGCCGCTCTTCTCCAGCTTGCGGGGCTCCTGGTTGCCGGAGACCACGCCGAAGTAGTCCGCCTGGACCACATGGGCGGCGTCGGCAACGCTGACGGTGAAGGCCCCGCGGGCCAGGATGTTCTCCACCGTCTTGTGGGACCGGGACAGGTTCAGGGCCACCCGGTCCCGCTCCTGCATGGTGCCCCAGGCGGCGTTCATCACGTTGACGCTGCCGTCCGCGTTGTAGGTGGCCACCAGCAGCACCGGCATGGGGAAGATCCCCTCTGTGATGTTCAGCTTTTTCCTCATGGCGATCGCCTCGCTTTCTGAGCTGGGGCGCGCGCGCCCCGCCACCCCATTATAAGCGCCTTTTGGCCAAAACACAAGTCCCGGCCCCGCCGGGGCGATTTTTTTACAAAATGCTGTTGCACTTTTCCGCCCTGGGGCGTTATCTGTACGAACGGGTCGCCGGGGGAGCGCTGCCCCCTCCCGCGCCCGGCCCCGTCCGACGGATACCGACATCGAAGAGGAGGTCCTGACCGTGAAAAAGGCGCTATGTTTCCTGCTCCTTGTGGCGCTGGCGCTCTCCAGTGTACCTTTGGCCGCCGCGGAAGCTGACCCGACGTCGAGCCAGCCTTCATCGTGGGCGGCCGAGACCGTGGAGGAGGCCATCTCGCTGGGTATCGCACCGGAACGGTCCAAAGTCAACTGGCAGCGGGACTTGACCCGCGGGGAATTCGCCATGCTTGTGGCCCACTTCCTGGCGGTGCAGTACGGCTACGGCGCCGACACCGGCCTTTGGATGGATGATTTCTGGCAAGAGGACTTCTTGAACCGGCACCCCCGCCCTGACGGCCAGCCTTTTGTCAAAGAGGATTACTACCCGGAACTGGAGCGATCTACGGACCAACCTGTAAAATGGGGTCAGATCCTCGCTGAGCGCGTAGACGCCTTTGACGATCTGGAGCCTGGCTACAGCGTCATCTATATCAATTTTGCCTATCTGATAGGAGTTGTAGAGGGCCGGGGCGACGGGACCTATGACCCGGGCGGGCCCATCACCCGGCAGGAGGCCGCCGCGCTGTTGGCGCGCACCTATCAGGTCTACGCCCAGCTGGACCCGCCCCAGACCGCCGCCGAGCCCTTCTCCGACAGCGATGAGATCGACCCCTGGGCCCGGGAGAGCGTGGCCGCCATGCAGGGCTGGGGCGTTTTGCTGGGGGACGAGAACGGAGCCCTCGACCCCCACGGGCACTACACCTGGGAGCAGGGCGTCGCCACCCTGATGCGGCTCTACCACAATATGCCCGTCAGCCGGTATAACGGCACCTTGGCGCCTCTGCTATCCTACGGGGACTTGGTAGAGCGGCTCCGCGACCGAAACAGCAACTGGATGTCCTTGGTGCAGTACGAGGCGGAGACGGAGATCTGCACCATCCTCTACGTCACCTACGGCGCCGTCATGCACCCGCCGGCGCCCACCATCTTCCTGATCTATCCCGACAGCACCTACAAGCGCATCGAGCTCGACGGCTGGGTAGAAGATGGCTTCCAACTCAACGAGAACAACACCAAGCTCCTGTTCTCGGACGGGACCTCGCGCATCCTGGACCTTCGCGCCGGGATCTTCGAGATGGACTACAACGAATGGCTCAAACAGGAGGGCACGGTGGAGGGCTTTGACCACCGCCCCTTTGAGGAACTGCCGCAAGAGCTGCGAGACACGCTGACCTGGGACGGCCAGGTGAGCACCATGGAAGGCTACCACTTCCGTCTGCGCCGCTACGAGGGGCCGGGCATCGTCGTCACCACCACCGAGGTGGAGGACGAGGCCCTGCGGACCTTCCTGGAGAGCCAGTCCCTCCTCCCCGAGGAGGAGCGGGGGTGCGACCCGGGAGACGTGTGGGAGGAGTACGAGCGGGAGAAGGACCGGGAGTGGCTTTACTCCGTCACCATCACCGACGACAGCTACGCCACCCTCCTGGGCCTGAAGGTCGGCGACACCGTGGAGGAGGCCGAGGCCCTGGGCTACCCGCTTCGCCAACGGCTCAACGGGAATGGAGAGGCCACTTTTGGGGACACCTGGGAGCACAGTCTGCGCGTCCTGGTGAAAGACGACGTGGTGGAAGAATTGTATTTGACCTGGGGCATCGGCCGCTACACCGGGAAGTATTGGGACCTGTAAGCGGAAAAGGCGGCGCGAGCCCGCGAAAAAGAAAGGAGAGCATCCTATGAAACTGCAACCCATGCTCCGGGGCGCGGCGGCGCTTTTCGCCGCGCTCTGCCTCACGGCGGGCGGCCAGGCCGCCCGCGGGGAGGAGGACCCCTATTTTGACCGGTCCGCCTACCTGAAGCCCACGGACGTCTTTTTGGAGGGGGAGGTGCGGATCGACGGCCAGACCGACCCCGCCCTGTCCGGGGACTGCTTCGCCGCGCGCAACGTGTGCTACCTCCCCCTGCGCCGGGCGTTGACCGCCTGCGGCGTCGCGGACGAGGACATCGTCTGGGAGGACGGGACGGTCTCCGTCCGGCTGTCCGCGGGCACTCTGGAGCTGGCCGTGGACTCCGGGGTGTGGACCCTGAACGGGGTGGCCCGCCGGACGCGCAACGGACACGCGCGGCTGAGGGAGAATGTCACCTACATCCCCAAGGATATGCTGGACGAGTGGAAGATCGAGACGGGGGACCCCCAGCTGGCGCGGCTGACGGTCAACGCCTACTACACCACCCTCGGCGGCGGGACCATCCAATATTGACCCGGCCGGTCCGGGTCCCGGCGGCCGGTCCGCCCGACCTCCACGAAACGATCACAGGGAAAGGGGAACTTCGGCATGAAACTGACACGAAACCTTTTGGGCGCTCTTCTGGCGGCCAGCCTGCTTTCTGCCCCGGCCGCCCCGGCGGCCGGGGCGGAGGGGCAGACGGCCCTACAGCCTCTGCGGCTCCTCGCCTTTGAGGGCTCCGGCCAGGCGAGCCCTCTCACGGCCGAGACCGGCATCGCCCTGCTGCGGCGGACCGACGGCCAGGGCACCCGCGGGGTCGCCTGCGCCCAGTTTACCGCGCCCGGCGGCTCCGTCCTCTTCCGCGTCACCCAGGCCCCCGGCGTGTCCCGGTACTACGCGCAGTTGTACCGGGGCCCCATCGGCGACGATGCGGCCCCGGTGACCGACTGGGGCGGCGCGGACGGCGTGCAGCTGGGGTGGTCGGTGGCCGCGGACGGCCTGAGCGTCGGGGAGACCTATCACTTCAAGATCAGCGGGTATGACGGCTCCCAGGCCGGGATCACGGCCAAGTGGGCGCTGGAGACCTACGCGGCCCCCGTCCCGGCGGCGGAGGGCGACGCCGACCCGGCCCCCGCCGAGCCGGACGCCGCCGTCCTGGCGGAGGTGTTCGGGGACCGGCCCTGGTCCCTGAACGGGGACGCCTGGCTCGTGGCGGAAGACGGCGGCCGGACCCCGGTGCCGAAATTCTCAGAGGTCTTCCCGGCGTGGGACTATGACGCGCTGTTTCCCGCCGCCCCCGACGAAAGCGGCGCCGACGGCGGCGCCCTGGCCCAGGTCAGGTTTTGCCGGCCGGTGGACCTGCTCGCCCCCGACCGGGCGGAGCCCGGCGAGCCCTTTTACCGCTTCAACGCCAACGGGAGCGCCGTCTATGTCAAGGCCCTGACCCTCCCCGCCGGGATGACGAGCTTCAGCGTCACCCTGGCCGACGAGGCGGACGGCCGGCCCCTGCTCTGGCTTCCCTCCCTGACCCTCGGCCAAGAGGCCGCTCTGCCCACCCGCTATGGCGCGCGGTACAGCGTCCGCGCCGCCTCCGGCGTTCCGGGCGTGTCCGGCTACGGCATGATGTCGGTCACCCAGGTCCCCGGCTTCACGCTGGACGACCTGGCGTTCGACCCCTGAGGGGGCGGTCCTTGTTCGCCGCCCCGGGCGGCCGCTCGGCCTGGTCCGGGGCTTTACCGGACGTGATTTTCCATCCAAAAGGAGCGTGTCAACATGAAAAAGTCCAAAAAGGCCCTATCCACGGCGCTGATCCTCTGCTTGCTGATCCCGGCGGTCCTCTCCGCCGCGTCCGCCCTGGAAGCGCCCCGCCGGACGGAGATCCGGGCGGAACTGTGGGACGGCCACTTTTATGTGGAGGGGCGCAGGGCGTTTCTCACCGGGGCGGACGGGGCCTCCGACCTCCCCTTGTGCTATGACGGGGTGATCTACGCGCCGGCGGGCACGCTCGCGCGGTGGGCCGGGAAGGACCTCTGCGTGGAAGACCATGCCCTGTCCCTTTCTGGGGAAAAGGAGCGCGCCATCTCAAGCTGGCCGGAGCAGGGGACATACGATTTGGAGCGGGAGGCCCGGCTGAGGCGGGAGGGGATCGGCGCGGTGGAGAGAGGGGACCTGGCGGTGCTCTGGGACGGCCAGACGCTCCCGCTGGCCGCCCAGGACGGACGAGACCTGTGCCCGCTGGAGGCGGAGGGACTTCTCTATCTGCCGGTCAGATGCCTCTGCGAGGCGGCTGGGATGCAGGTCACCTGGGCGTCGGTGAACGGGGAGCCCTCCATCTACATCCGCGGTCCCTTGGAGCCCGCGAGCCAGGAGCGGATCCGGGAGTACCTGAAGGCGGGGTACCTGCTCTGCGACGGGATGGATCGGCTGGAGGTGGACCTGCGAAACGCGGAGACCGCCGAGCAGATCGAGGCGATCCTGCGCCGGCAGGAGTCCCTTCTGCTCCAGGTCGAGGCGCTTTTACGGGAGAATGCCGACCTGCCCTTCTTGGCCTATGGCAATTCCACCATCGCGAAGATTTGCCAGTACGGACAAGAAAAGATCGCCGCCTGCTATGCCGGGGGCGTTTCCTCCGACAGCTATCTCGATGTGCGTTGGATCATTCAGATCAGCCGGATCCACATCCGCGGGGAGCTCCTTCAGGTGCAAGACGCCTTTGACCAAAAAGGGGTCATCGAGGAGTGGGACTGACCGGGAAAGACGGGGCCTTGCTCCGCCCGGGGCGGTGAAACACGAGAGAAGGGGACGGTCCACGGACCGTCCCCTCGCTCTTTGCCCCCGCCGGAGTCCCACCGCCACCAGGGAAAAATGGCCTTGGGGGCTAGACGGGGGCGCTCTCCGGTTCTGCCCCGGCCGGGGCGGGGGGATCCGGAACAAGGCGGCGGGCGCGGAGGGTGTAGTAGGCGCTGGCGGAGCCGATCTCGCCGGAGACCCGGAGGTAGTAGTTCACCCCCGCCACCACGTCAACGCCGGTGAAATAGGCCTGCCGGTTGGGCCGGTCGCCGGTGCGGGAGGGCGTGCCCCGCGGCAGCAGCTTGCCGTCCGCGACGATGTAGAGCTGGAGGGAGAGGTCCGCGTCGTCGGGGCGGATACAGTGGATCCAGAAATTGGCCTTCCCGCTCTGGTCAAAGACGATCTTGTACCAATCCTCCTCCGCGTTGGCGAGGAGGATGCAGTTGTATGTGCCGTCGTCTACGATCTCCATGGCGGCGCTGTGGTCGCTGTGGTCATCGGCGGTCTCGGGGAGGTCGTCCCCGTAGGGCAGCACATCGTAATCCGCAAAAGCGGGGGCCGCCAGGGCCAGGGCCGCGGCGAGGGCCAGGAGCAGACTCAGGAACTTTTTGGACTTCTTCATGTTGAAAACCTCCTTTTGGAAAGATCCCGCGGCGCGGACTTGCCGCCGGACAGCGCGGGCAGGGGCCGCCGAGAACCGGCCGGCCGCCGGGTCAGTACCCCTTTTTCTCCAGCACATTGCGGATCGCCTGACACTCGCAGTCGATCTGGGCCAGCAGGCTCAGGGCCCTGTGGCGCAGGTCCCGATCCAGCATCAGCTCCTCCGGCTCCAGGGGATCGAGCAGGGCGTACAGCTCCCCGCACGCCGCCCGGAGCGCCGCGGCGCGCGCTTGATCGATGGCCGTGCCCGGGGGAGTCAGGTCCTCCAGCTCCTTCAGCGCGGCCTGGACGGCGCGCAAAAGGTCAGCCGCCGCCGGCGAGTCAAAGCTCTGGGAATACGCCTCAAACGCCCTGCGGTACAGCGACTGCGCGTCGTCGAGATACCGCCGGAGCTGTTCCACTTCGCCTTGCGTCAGCGGCGGCTGGAGATAGATGACCTGCCCCCAGCCGGTCTCGACCCAGGTGGCGGTGTACCGCAGGAATTCGCCGGTGGCGCGCAGGGGGTAAAAGGTCGCCCCGTGGACGCGCAGGGGCTGCCGCTGACCGGGATATTCCCCGGGGAGGGAGCCCGCGGGGAAAGCGTCCCCGAATAGCTCCCGGGCGTAAGCCTCGGAAACATATACCGCGTTATCCCAGGCCAAGGCTTTGGAGGGGTCCGCCGCCCCCAGAATGAATTGCGCCCCGTTGACCCATATCATGCCCGTCCAGGGGACCGCGTCCCCGCCGCTTGCCTGGACGGGGGCGGGGGGCACGTCCTCCGTCGCCAGGGCGGGGGCGGACAGGGGAGCTAAAGCCAGGGCGAAGACCGCCGCGGCGGCGCACAGGGTACGGAAAAGGTTTTTCATGGGCAGCGCTCCTCTCTTTCCCGCCGGGGGAACACCGGCGGCGGTCACACCTCGATCCACTGATACCACCCGGTGGCGGAATAGCCCCGGAGGCCCCGGACCTCCAGGAAGTAGTCGCCGTCGTAGGCGGCGGCGCGGTCGAACCAGAACTCAAAGGAGGTGTGGTCGCTGTCCGCCTCCAGGGTCTGGGTGGGCTTGATGACTGCGCCGTCGGCGTCTACCAGCCGGGTGTTCATCCCGCCGGTCTCGCAGTACGCCCACACCTTGATCGCCTCCACCTCCGTGCCGAGCTGGAGAGGGATCCGGTTCCAGTCGGAGGAGGCGGAGAAGGGGGTGCCGATGACGCTGCCGCCCTGGAGGGTCACCCCCTCCACCGCCAGAGGGTTGCGCCGTCCCCCGTCGGCCAGGGCGGGGGCGGACAGGGGAGATAAAGCCAGGGCGAAGACCGCCGCGGCGGCGCACAGGGTACGGACGCGCTTTCTCATGGAAATTCCTTCTTTCTTTGTTGTTTCGCGGGGAAGAGAGGCCCTTAACCGGGCAGGTGGATCAGCCGGCCCTCGGCCAGGGCGGCGTTGACGGCGCTTCCACGGAGGACCCACACCCCGCCGTCCGCCTGGGTCACCACCACGATGCCGTGTTCCCAGGCCCCCGCCAGCTTGACGCCCTCCATCACCTTGGTGGGGGTATCCACCATCAGGGCGCTGTCCTCCTCCGCGCCCGCTTCGTTCCACACGTACAGGTCCCCGCCCTTCGTGAGCGCCGTGGCATAGATGCCGTAGGCCAGATCCACGTCGGCCACATCGGTCAGCAGGGTGCGCTCCGCCCCGTTGGGAAGGCCGCGGACCAGCTCGCCCCCGTCGGTGAGCCAGAGATCGTCCTTCAGCCACCGGACGCCGCTGACCTGATCCCCCATCAGGGCCGTCGGGTCATCCAGGAGCTCGTCCACCTCGCCCAGCCGCCAGGAGACGCCGTCTCTGTCCCGGACGTAGAGGAAATTGCCCGCGTAGATCTCCTCGGCCCCCTCGATCTCCGCGATCCTGGTGGGGGACAGGCGCGGCTCCCCGGTCAGCTCGCGCCCCATCAGCCACACACCGCCGTCGTCCTTCACGGCGGCGGAGTAGCCCCACCCCTCCATGGCGGCGGAGACCACGTGGTCGGTGAGCCTCACCGGCGCGTCCCAGCCCTCATGGTCCGCGGCGTTCCACAGCTGTCCGTGGGTATTGCTGCCCAGCCCCCAGAGCACGCCCTCCTGGTCCAGCGCCAAGATGGAGTCGCGCCCCAGCCACGCCCCGGTCACGCGCTCCAGGGGCAGTTCATAGACGTCCAGATCCCCGCCGTTATCCTGACGGAGGACGCACTTCTCCCGGTCAAAGGGGATCTCCCGCCACGCCAGCAGTTTGCCCTCCGCCGTGAGCATGGCGTCATAGGAGAACGCGGTGTGGCAGAGGGAGGCGATCTCCTCCCCCACCAGGATGCACATCGGGGCGGGGACCGGCGCGGGCGTGGACGTGGACGTGGACGGCCCCGGCGCGGGGGAGGACAGCTCCGGCATGGACGTGGACGGCTCCGGCGCTGGGGCCGCCTCCCTGGGGCCGCAGGCGGACAGGAGCAGGGCCAGGGCCAGGCAAGGCACAAAACAGCGGCGCGGCATAGGATCCCTCCTTCTCTGTTTCGGGAAAGGGGGCCGTGCCCCCTGTCCCTTCCTTTGTATAACGACAAAAAGCGGAAAACGCAACGCCGCGCCGGGAAAAAATTTGTCCTATATCCGCCCCGCGGCGCGGCCCGTCCCCTAGTCCCCCAGCCTGACCGCCTGGGCCCGGCAGGTCCGGACGTCGATGGCGACCTGGTATGTCCCGGCCTCGTGCCCCGGACAGGCGGGGGACCGGCTGGGGACGGCGCGGTCCAACCTGACGGCGCAGAGGAAGGTGGTTCCGTCCTCGGAAAAGCGCGGGGAGAGGAGCTGGAGGGTTTTGCTACAATAGCCCAGCCCGGTGTCGCACAGGCCGAGGCCGGGGACGGATCGCATGGCGCCGGAGGAGTCGATGAACAGGAAGGAGAGGGCGTCCTCCTCCGGGGCGCACGGCTCCAGCCGGGAAAAAGTGGCGTACCGGCTCACGACCCGCAGGGTCTCCCACAGGCCGGTTTTGTTCTTCCGCGCCTGCTCCTCCCGCGCCTCCAGCATGGCGATATACTGCCGGTAGGAAAACAGGGGGGCGACGGTGCCGTTCTTTTGGCTGATGGGCCCGGTTTCATACAGGCGGACGAGGGAGACCAGACACTCTTCGCAGGAGCACAGGTCGTCGGGCGCGAACCGCCCGTCCGCCTGCCCCTCCATGACGCCCAGGGCGCACATGGCCTCCACGCTCTCCCTGGCCCAGGGGGCGATCGCCGCCTCATCCGCAAAGCGGCTGGCCGGAAGGCCGGAGAAGGGGGCGCCGCCGTAGGCCTGGTAGGTCCTGGCGAGCAGCGCGGCGGCCTCCTGCCTGGTGACTCCCGCCTCCAGGTCCGCCTCGCCATCCCCCCGGCCCCGGACCACCCCCAGGAGGGAGAGGGCGGCAACGCCCAGGTCCTCCGCGGAGGCGTCGGGGAACGCCGGGGCCGCCTCGCCGGCGGCCCGCTCCGCCCAGTCATAGCAGACCATCTGGGAAAAGCTGACCGCGTCACACCTCTGCTGCGCCGCGATAAAGCGGATCAGACAGGCGAAAAAGGCCCCGCGGGAGATGGGGGCGTCCATCCGGGCGGGGAGGCCGCCGTCCCCGGCCGCCGGGGGGATCAGACCCAGGGCCGCGGCCCGGTCCACCGCGTCGGCGGCCTGGACCTGTTCTGAAAACCCGCCTTGCGCGTCGGATGCGGCCGCCCAGGCGGGGGTGAGCAGGGCCGCCCCCACCGCGGCTGAGGCGCAAAGGGCGCAAAGCCGCCGGAAAAAATGCCGGAACTTCTTCATTTTGGAGCCTCCTTTTCTGATTTGGTCCGGGGCCGCCGTGGCGCCACAGCCCGCCTCTGCCGCCGGACCCGGCGACAGGGGAGGGACGAGCCGCCTTTCGACCGCCCCTTTGGATAACGCCCAAAAGGGGGAAACGCAACAAAAAATTTGAAAAAAACGCCCCGCCCGGACAGGCGGACCTTCCGCGGACCGTCGATTTTTGCGAAAAAAGTCGCCGCAAGCGATATGACGCTTGCGGCGACGTGGCGGACCTAAAGGGGCTCGAACCCTCGATCTCTCGGATGCGAACCGAACGCGCTTCCAACCGAAATAGATATATGCTCTATGCGCCATGAAGATAAGAAAAAACCTCGAAAAGCAGCAAAAATGAAGATCAACGGTGTCAGCATTGGCTCTTAATTGCATGAATTAACTGAGAAAACTTTTTGTCACTTTGATGTGCGATATAGGCCTGTATGCATTGGACTTCAATCGTAGACCTGTCTACATAGCATTTAGAAGCAAGACACTCGGATATTTTATGGTAGTTTTCAACATCGAATAATTCGCTTGCGATGTCAATATTGTAGTGCTCATTGAGAAAACTGGAAACAGCCGAATCCCCAAAGATTTCTAATTCGGGAGCCTTCTCTGATGGATAAGCATATACATAGTCTGGTTCGTTTGCTGTATGCTGTTCATCCCGAATTCCAATCGCTTTCACATTATGCTTGCGCGTATATTGAACAGCATGGAGCACGTCTCCCTTATCTCCGACAGCAGCTATTGAGACTGCATTTGTTAGTTCAGGGGAAAATTTCCTTATTATTTCAATAAGAAGTTTTTTTGAAAATTCATCTTCTACATAGAGCAACAAAGATTTTTGATGACCGTCGGATAGATCGGCAATTATTTCGGCAATAGTAGGATTGTTTTCCACAATTGTTCCGGATGTAGTACGCTCCACTTTCTTTCGCGCCTCAAGCGGCATAACGCTTACAATTGTTGGAGAATGCGTGGTAACAATAATCTGATGCCGCTTCCGTTTGCATACTTCAAGAAAATAAACAGCAAGATTATGTTGCGCGTCCTGATGCAGTGCTGTTTCGGGCTCCTCAATGACAATCAAACTTTTTTCGGGAGCACTTTCCATTGCATCTATCATCCGGATTAAGCGTGCTTCTCCACAGCCCATGTGATTCTCAGAATATCTCGCACCGAATCGGGAGGCAAATCCCATTTCGGCTTTCCGTGATTGATTGCTAATTGTTGCGACCTCAACAGAATTATATTGGGTACCAAGAATATCTGCTGAAAGTTTTCGAGCGGTTGAACTGAAACTGCGACGTTCACTTATGCAGGTTTTGGGATCTAAATAAATCCGATCACCCATTTCATGGTGGGGCACAAAAAAGCCCATACCAAAGTAAATGCATTTTCGATCAGGCCGCTGACGATAACCACCCCAATCAGAATTAACTTTTCTGATTGTGTTTTCTTTTGTATGATACAGAGAGCCAAGGTCAAATAGAGAGACCTGTTCTAAACCTTTTGCTTCAGGAGGCGCTATGTATGAGTATTTCAAATAGGCGTCAGATGTGTATGGCTCCGGATCCAAATTTGACTTTATAAAGAAATTACCAAGACTATAGTAATTCTTGGTATTATGAGAAGATTCTCCAGGTATTTTATATCTGTAGCAACAAAGTGCCAACTGTCCTAAGGTGCTCTTGCCTGATCCGTTTTTTCCGGTAATGACAGTTATTGGAAAGTCAAAAGAAATATTTGCAGACATACCTCTGATTCCGTGGGCTTCCATTAGCAAAAGGACATCTCCAAAGTTTTCAAATCTGTTCTTTCCATAATACATGTTTTTTAAGTCACGAATTAATTGACTAACTGCCTGCATTTTACCCACCTCTTCTTCAAAGTGTTCAAATCAATTCGCTGGGGCCGTGAAGTGTTGTATGCAGTATATCTTGATATTCGACAGAATACAAGTGTCTAAGGAAAAATAGCGATTATATTGCAAGGAAAGGAGAGGTGCCAACAATGCCGGAAGTCATCATATCGGATCATTTTACGGAGACAAGACGCAAATGCTCCAATTCTTTCGCATCCCCCGTCAGTTGATCACTGACGATCACTTCAAGCGTATTCCCACGACAATCACGTTGCTGGTGGAGTTGGACACGGGGAGAGGGATCGGCCTCATCGAGCGCGTCCGGCAGGGGCAGGGCAAGCCCACCCCGGATATACGTCAAGCGGTTCACCACCAGTCAGGTGCCGCCCAGGGTCCTAGAGGCGCGGGGACTTCCGCCCGGCGGAAGGCCAGAGTGCGGAAAAGGCGCAGGGATCTATCCTGACCTGAACCAGACTGATCTTAGTCCGTCTTGAGCCATCTATCCGTCCGCCTTGCCCACGGCGGCAGAGGGAGAGCGCGGCGTTGGTTGAAAACGCGCCTCAAATTGAGGCGCGTTTTTGTTTTGCCGGGGCGGGATGGGGGTGGAAAATTTTTTCAAAAAAATGCGGACAGCATATTGACAACGTGTCAGAACAGGAGTATCATGCAGATGCTGACACGGTGTCAGAATCGCTCGCCGGGAGGGATGGAGATGCCCAAGGGTTCACCGGAGCTGACCGAGGCCCGCAGGGAGGAGATCATCAACGCCTGCGAAACGCTCTACCAGACCATGAGCTTTAAGGACATTACCATCAAGGAGATCGGCAACGCCACCAGTTTTACCCGCACCTCCATCTACAACTACTTCCAGACGAAGGAGGAGATCTTCCTGGCCCTGCTGAAGCGGGAATATGAGCTGTGGATCGCCTCGCTGAGGCGGACCATGGAGCAGGTGGAGACCATGACCCGGGACGAGTTCGCCGCCATGCTGGCGCGCTCTTTGGAGGAGCGGGCCCAGCTTTTGAAGATCCTGTCCATGAACCACTACGACATGGAGACCGGCAGCCGGCCCGAGCACCTGGCGGCGTTCAAGGTGTCCTATGGCGAGGCCATCCGCACGGTCACGGACTGTCTTCAACAGTATTTCCCCGATATGCCCATCCAGCAGAAGCAGGATTTTATCTACACCTTCTTCCCCTTCATGTTCGGCATCTACCCCTACACCTACGTCACCGAGAAACAGCGCGCGGCCATGGAGCAGGCGGGGGTCAACTATGTGTTTCTGTCCATCTATGAACTCACCTATCGCTGTGTGAAAAAACTGTTGGAGGCGGAGAGATGAAAATCGTAATGATCCAGGGCAGCCCCCACAAAAAGGGCTCTTCCAATCTGCTGGCGGCGGAGTTTGCCAGAGGCGCGCGGGAGGCCGGGCACACCGTCCAGGAGCTGGACGCGGCCCACATGGACCTCCACCCCTGCCTGGGCTGTGAGCACTGCGGCATGGACGGGCCCTGCGCCCAGAAGGACGACGTGGAGCAGATCCGGGACGCCCTGCTGGCGGCGGATATGGCGGTGTTCGTCACGCCGGTCTACTACTTTGGCATGTCGGCCCAGCTGAAAATGGTCATCGACCGGTTTTACAGCTACACCCTGAAACTCTCCGGCAAGCACCTGAAGGCGGCGCTGATCGCCGCCGCGTGGGACTCCAACGCCGACGTGATGCCCTATCTGGTGGAGCACTACAAAAAGCTGTGCCGGTACATGAACTTCACCGACTGCGGGCAGGTCCTGGGGACCGGCTGTGGCACGCCGTCCACGACGAAAAACAGCCCCCACATGATGGAAGCCTACCGGCTGGGAAAATCTTTATAAGGAGCGGATCGGCATGAGCAAAACATTGGTAGCCTATTTCAGCGCCAGCGGGACCACGGCCCGGGTGGCCAAAGAACTGGCCCGGGCGGTGGGGGCGGACCTCTACGAGATCAAGCCCGCCGTGCCCTACACCAAGGCGGACCTGAACTGGATGGACAAGAGCTCCCGCAGCTCGGTGGAGATGAAGGACAAAGCGAGCCGCCCTGCCCTGGCGGACACGGACGCCCCCGTCGCGGCCCACGATACCATCCTGCTGGGCTTCCCCATCTGGTGGTATGTGGCCCCCACCATCATCAACAGCTTTTTGGAAAGCTACGATTTCTCCGGCAAGAAGATCGTCCTCTTCGCCACCTCCGGCGGAAGCGGGTTCGGCCAGACTGTGGCCGGATTAAGGCCCTCCGTGGCGGCGGACGTCGTCATCGTGGAGGGGAAGCTGCTCAACGGCCACCAGACGGCGGAGAGCCTGAAGGCCTGGGCTGAGAGCGTCCTCTGAGGAGCGATCAGGATGAAATACACCAAACTCGGCCAATCTGACCTGACCGTCTCCCGCATCTGCCTGGGGTGCATGGGCTTTGGCGACGCGGCCAGCAGCCAGCACTCCTGGACGGTGGACGAGGCGCAGACCCGGGAGATCATCCGCCGGGCGCTGGAGCTGGGCGTCAACTTCTTTGACACCGCCATCGCTTATCAGAGCGGCACCAGCGAGCAGTATGTGGGCCGGGCGCTCCGGGACTTCGCCAGGCGGGAGGATGTGGTGGTGGCCACCAAGTTTTTGCCCCGGACGCAAGAGGAGATGGACGCCGGGATCAGCGGGCAGAAACACATCGAGAATTACCTGAACCAGAGTCTCAAAAATCTCGGCATGGACTATGTGGACCTCTACATCTACCATATGTGGGACTACCAGACCCCCATGGAGGAGATCATG
>CANRBW010000004.1 GCA_947628975.1 uncultured Oscillospiraceae bacterium
GCACGCAGGCATGAGGAGCTGGCGGAACAGCAGATCCCCGCCCTCGCCCGCCCCGCCTTCCACCTGTCCTCCCGGGCCGGGTGGATGAACGACCCCAACGGCTTCTCCTTCTACCGGGGGGAGTACCACCTGTTCTACCAGTACTACCCCTACGAGTCCAAGTGGAACTCCATGCACTGGGGCCACGCGGTCAGCCGGGACCTGCTCCACTGGCGCTACCTCCCCGCCGCCCTGGCCCCCGACACTCTGGCAGACAAGGACGGGTGCTACTCCGGCAGCGCCGTGGAACTGCCCGACGGGCGGCAGCTGCTGATGTACACCGGCGTGGTGGAGGGGCCCCGCCAGCCCGACGGCACCCGGACGGAGATCCAGACCCAGTGCCTGGCGGTGGGGGACGGGCTGAACTACGAGAAGTACGACCAGAACCCCGTCCTCACCCACGCCGACACCCCGGAGGGCAGCAGCCCCTTCGACTTCCGGGACCCCAAGCTGTGGCGGGAGCCGGACGGGACCTACCGCTGCGTGGTGGGCAGCCGTCCCGCCGACGGCAGCGGCCAGATCCTGTACTACTCAAGCCCGGACGGCTTCCACTGGCGCTTTGAGAGCGTGCTGGTGGAGAACCGGGGGCGGTACGGGCTGATGTGGGAGTGCCCCGACTTCTTCGAGCTGGACGGCGTCCACGTTCTGCTCACCAGCCCCCAGGATATGCTGCCCAGCGGCTTTGAGTACCACAACGGCAACGGCACCCTGGCCCTCATCGGCGACTTCGACCCCCAGCGGGGGACCTTCACCCCCCGGCACGACCAGGCGGTGGACTACGGCATCGACTTCTACGCCACCCAGACCCTCCTGGCCCCGGACGGGCGGCGGATCATGATCGCCTGGATGCAGAACTGGGACACCCTGTCCATCGCCTCGCTGAAGGCCCCTTGGTTCGGGCAGATGACCCTCCCCAGGGAGCTGTCCGTCCGGGAGGGCCGGCTGTACCAGTGGCCGGTCCGGGAACTGGACGCCCTGCGGAGCGGCCGGGTGGCCTACGAGAACGTGACCTTTGAAGGGCCCCTCACCCTGGAGGGGATCCGGGGCCGGCAGGTGGACGTCACCATCACCCTGCGGCCCGGGGACGGGGAACACCTCTACCAGAAGTTCGCCGTCTGGTTCTGCCAGAACGACGACTACCACGTGGCCATCAGCTTCCGACCCGGGGAGTCCATCCTGAAGATCGACCGGAAGTTCTCCGGGTCCCGGCGGGCCATCATCCACCAGCGCCGGTGCGCGGTGCCCAAGCGGGGCGGGGAGATCACCTTCCGCATGATCCTGGACCGGTACAGCGTGGAGGTCTTCGTGAACCACGGCGAGCAGACCCTGTCCGCCACCATGTACACCGACCTGGCCGCCGACGGCTTCAAGTTCTTCGCCACCGGCAAGGTCACCATGGACATCGAAAAGTACGACCTGGACTTGGACCCGGCCGGCGGGCCGACGGAACAGGAGGTGCGCGCGGATGGTTGAGATCTTTGACGTGGTCGCTCTGGGCGAACTGCTCATCGACTTTACGGAAAACGGCGTCAGCCCCCAGGGGAACCCCATGTTCGAGGCCAACCCCGGCGGCGCGCCCTGCAACGTGCTGGCCATGCTGGCCAAGCTGGGCAAGCACACCGCCTTCGTGGGCAAGGTGGGGGCGGATATGTTCGGCGCCCAGCTCCGGGCGGTGGCGGAGGAGGCGGGGATCCGTACCGACGACCTGGCCACCGACCCCAAGGTCCACACCACCCTGGCCTTCGTCAAGACCCTTCCGGGGGGCGACCGGGACTTCTCCTTCTACCGGGACCCCGGCGCCGACCGGATGCTGGCCCCGGCGGAGATCACCCCCGACCGGGTGGGCCACACCTGTATCTTCCACTTCGGCTCCCTCTCCCTCACCCATGAGCCCGCCCGCGCCGCCACGGTGAAGGCGGTGGCCATGGCCAAGGAGAACGGCGCGCTCCTCTCCTTCGACCCTAACCTCCGCCCTCCCCTGTGGGACGACCTGGAGGAGGCCAGGGAGCAGATCGCCTGGGGCCTGTCCCGGTGCGACGTGCTGAAGATCGCCGACAACGAGGTGGAGTTCATGACCGGCGAGACGGACATCCGCCGGGGCGTGGCCATCCTGCGGGAGCGCTACCCCAACATCCGGCTGCTCAACGCCACCGCCGGGGCGGAGGGGAGCTATGCCTTCTACGGCCAGGAGGAGACCTTCCAGCCCGCCTTCCACCTGGGCGGCACCATCGAGACCACCGGCGCGGGGGACACCTTCTGCGCCTGCGTGCTGAACTTCATCCTGGAAAACGGCCTGGTCGACCTGACCGGGCCCGACCTGGACCGGATGCTCCGCTTCGCCAACGCCGCGGCGTATCTGGTCACCACCAAAAAGGGAGCGATCCGCTCCATGCCGGAGCGGGAACAGGTGGAAGCTCTGCTTCTGTGATCCCGCGCGGCCCCATCACTTTCATGGCGTCCGGCCACTCCACACCATGGCCGGCGCACATCCAAAAAGGAGGGAATCATCTTCCGTGTGGCTCGCGGTGCGGCAGCGTGGAGACCTGTCGTAACGCGGCGCGCCCCTTGCGGGCGGCCGTGAGGCTGTCGGGCGGAGGCCCGGCCGCCAGAGCCGAGTGATATGGCTAGTGTTGTGCTGAAAAATCTGAAGAAGGTCTACGACAACGACGTGACCGCCGTGCAGAACGTCAACCTGGAGGTGGCCGACGGGGAGTTCATCGTGCTGGTGGGCCCCTCCGGCTGCGGCAAGTCCACCACCCTGCGGATGGTGGCCGGCCTGGAGGACATCACCGAGGGCGACCTCTACATCGGCGACCGCCGCTGCAACGACGTGGCCCCCAAGGACCGGGACATCGCCATGGTCTTCCAGTCCTACGCCCTCTACCCCCACATGACGGTGCGGGACAACATCGCCTTCTCCCTGAAACTGCGCAAGGTCCCCAAGGAGGAGATCAACCGCCGGGTGGACGAGGCCGCGGAGATCCTGGGCATCACCGAGTACCTGGACCGCAAGCCCAAGGCCCTCTCCGGCGGCCAGCGCCAGCGGGTGGCCATCGGCCGGGCCATCGTCCGGGAGCCCAAGGTCCTGCTCATGGACGAGCCGCTGTCCAACCTGGACGCCAAGCTCCGCAACCAGATGCGCGCGGAGATCATCAAGCTGCGCAAGCGCATCAACGCCACCTTCATGTACGTCACCCACGACCAGACCGAGGCCATGACCCTGGGCGACCGGATCGTCATCATGCAGAAGGGCGGCTTCGTCAACCAGATCGGCACCCCCCAGGAGCTCTACAACTGCCCGGTGAACCTGTTCGTGGCCGGCTTCATCGGCGCGCCCCAGATGAACTTCTTCAACGACGCCAAGCTCATCGTCAAGGACGGCAAGTACTACGCCCAGATCAAGGGCAAGGACTTCGAGCTCTCCGAGCTGCACCAGAAGGTCCTCAAGCAGAAGGGCCAGCAGCCCTGCGACATCGTGGCCGGCATCCGGCCCGACCATGTGGTGCTGGGCGAGGGCGGCCTGAAGGGCAAGGTGGAGGTCACCGAGATGATGGGCGCCTCCCTCCACCTCCACGCCGACTGCCAGGGGGACGACATCGTGATGATCGCCTCCACCGTGGGCCTGGACCAGGGGCTGATGAACGGCACCACCAAGGAGGTGTCCTTCAACTTCCCCGCCGACCTGCTCCAGCTCTTCGACAAGGAGACGGGGAACAACCTGATCTGGTACGACGAGGCCTCCGACAAGGCCAACCACCCCGTCTGCGCCAAGTATTGATCTCAGAACGTCCGGCCTGACCATCCGGCCACGCCGCGCATTGGACCGTCTGGCGAAATGGCCGTAGCGATACGGCCATTTCGCGCGTTTACCCACCTCTCTCCCGGCCGCGCCGCGGCCTGGGAGCTCTCGCGCAAGGGGGGCAGAGCTATGTCACATCTCTACTATAAGGACGCGCAAAAGCTGGGGCTTCGGGAGTTCCGCGCCTGCGCCGCCCAGGGCCGGTATCCCTATCTCCTCTCCCTGGAGGAGCTGGTCCCTCAGGAGCGGCTGGCCCAGGGGGTGGACCTGGGGGAGGTCCAGATCCCCATGGAGTTCATCGTGGGGGGCCGGGGGAAGGTCTTCGCCAGGAACTTCATGCCCCTGGCGGAGGAGGACTCGGAGTTCGCCGACAAGTGGAAGCGCCTGTGCCAGGCCCATTTGGACGAGGGCATCCGGGACCCCATCAAGGCCTACGAATACCTCAACCGCTTCTACGTGGAGGAGGGGAACAAGCGGGTCAGCGTGCTCCGGTACTTCGGCGCGCCCAAGGTCTGCGGCCGGGTCACCCGGATCCTCCCGGAGCGCAACGGCTCGGCGGAGGTGGAGCGGTACTACGCCTTCGTGGACTTCTACGCCGCCAGCAAGGTGAACTTTCTGGAGTTCTCCCGGCCGGAGGACTACGCCCGGTTCCAGAGCCTGATGGGCAAGGAGCCCGGCGAGGCGTGGAGCGACGAGGACCGGGCGGGGCTGAGCGCCGTCTACTACCGCTTCCGCCAGGTCTATGACGCCCTGGGGGGCAAGGAGCTGGCCTCCACCGCCGGGGACGCCATGCTGGTCTGCCTCCAGTTCTACGGCTATCAGGCCCTGCGGGGCAGGACGGAAAGCGAGCTCCACCAGGCCGTGGCCAAGGTGTGGGAGGAGATCGCCCTCCAGCAGGAGAGCCCCGCCATCGACGTGAAACTGGACCCGGCGGAGGAAAAGAAGAGCCTGCTGTCCAAACTGCTGCCCAAGGAGGAGCCCAAGACCCCCATGAAGGTGGCCTTCCTCCACGACAAGACCCCGGAGGTCTCCGGCTGGACCTACGGCCACGAGCTGGGCCGCCGCCATCTGGAGCGGGTGTTCGGCGGGGAGGTGGAGACCCTTGTCCGCTTCAACGCCATGGAGGGCGACCCCCGGAAGGCCATCGAGGACGCCATCGCCGCCGGCTGCGGCGTGGTCTTCACCACCTCTCCCCGGCTGCTGCCCGCCAGTCTGAGGGCGGCGGTGGAGCACCCGGAGGTCATCATCCTGAACTGCTCGCTGAACAAGTCCCACCGCTACATCCGCACCTACTACGCCCGGATGTACGAGGCCAAGTTCGTGGCCGGGGCCATCGCCGGGGCCCTGGCCGGGAGCGAGGGGGTGGGCTACATCTGCGACTACCCCATCTTCGGCCAGGTGGCCGGGATCAACGCCTTCGCCCTGGGGGCGCAGATGACCGCCCCCGCCGCGCGGGTCTACCTGGAGTGGTCCTCCGTGGGCGGGGCCAAGGCGGCCGCCCGGCGGCTCACCGACCGGGGGGTCCGGCTCATCTCCTCCCAGGACCTGGCCAAGCGGGAGAACTGGGACCGCAGCCCCTTCGGCCTCTCCCTGGTCACCGGGGAGGACCAGGTCAACCTGGCCATGTCGGTGTGGAAGTGGGGGACCTATTACGAGGCCCTGATCCGGGCCATCCGGAACAAGACCCTCCAGAGCGAGTACCACGAGAGCGCCAAGGCCCTGAACTACTACTGGGGCATGTCCGCCGGGGTGGTGGACCTGGTCTGCTCCGACAACCTGCCCGACAGCGCCCGCCGGCTGGCCGCCCTGCTGAAAGACAGCATCCGCCGGGGCGTCTGCGACCCCTTCCGGGGCCCGCTGTACGCCCAGGGGGGGCGGGTGGTGACCCGGAAGGGGGAGACCCTGGCGCTGGGGGAGATCATCGACATGAGCTGGCTCAACGAGAACGTCCAGGGGTCCCTGCCCGCCTACGAGGAGCTGGACGACACCGGCAAGGACACCGTGGGCATCGTGGGCGTGGAGCCCACGGCGTAGGGAACGTTCGCCGGGCGCGCCCGGCGGGAGGTGGAGAAGATGGAGATCCTGGCCGTCTCAGACGTGGCCGCCCAGTACTATTACGACTACTACACGCCGGGGCGGCTGGACCGCTTCGACCTCATCCTGGCCTGCGGCGACCTGGACCCCGGCTACCTGGACTTCCTGGTCTCCATGGCCCACTGCCCGCTGGTCTACGTCCGGGGCAACCACGACGACCGGCTCCTGGAACAGCCCCCGGAGGGGTGCGTCTGCGCCGAGGACCGGGTGGTGGTGGTGGGCGGCGTGCGGATCCTGGGCCTGGGCGGCTCCTTCCGCTACGGGGACGGGGAGAATATGTTCACCGAGTGGCAGATGCGCCGCCGGATCGCCCGTCTGCGCCCCTCCCTCTGGTGGCACCGGGGATTCGACATCCTCCTCACCCACGCCCCCGCCCGGGGGGTCAACGACCTGGACGACCTCTCCCACCGGGGCTTTCAGTGCTTCGGGGAGCTGTTGGAGCGCTACCGCCCCAAATACTTCGTCCACGGCCACGTCCACCGCAGTTACGGCGTCAACATCCCCCAGCGCGTCCAGCTGGGAGACACCACCGTCATCAACGCCTACGACCACTGCTCCTTCCTCTTTTGAGTGTTTTCGGAAAGTTTACATTTTGCACATCTTGCTTTTTTCGCCACAGCAGTGGTATACTGTTAGCGGACGGGCCCCCGGCCCGCCGGACCCGCCGGAGGGCGAAACAAGGACGGAGGTGGAACCATGGCGAGAAAACGGATCACCATGCAGCAGCTGGCGGACGCCTGCGGCCTGTCCCGGAACACCGTGTCCAAGGTCTTCAACGACCGGGGCTCCGTGCCGGAGGCCACCCGGCAGACGGTGCTGCAAAAGGCGCGGGAGCTGGGCTACTACCAGCCCTTTGAGGAGGTCCCCGCCGCCGGGGAGACGCCCCGGCTCCAGAACATCGCCCTGCTCACCCGTCACCCCCCCGCGGAGGGCCACTTTGGCACCTTCTTCCTCCCCGCCTTCATCGACCGGCTCAGCCGGGCGGGGTATATGCTGACCATGTACGAGGTCACCCCGGAGCAGATGGCCGCCCGCGTCCTGCCCCCCCATGTCCCCCTGGAACAGCTGGCGGGGCTGTCGGTGATCGAGATGTTCGACCAGGGCTATCTGGAGATGCTCTGCTCCCTGGGTCTGCCCTGCATCTCGGTGGACTGCAGCGCGGAGACCTATCTGGCCCCCATGCGGTGCGACATCGTCTCCATGGAGAACACCGCCGGCCCGCCGCGGTGATCCGCCGCTTCCTGGAGGGCGGGGCCCGGCGGCTGGGCTTCGTGGGCGACCCGGAGCACTGTAGCAGCTTCCGCCTGCGGTTTTTGGCCTTCACCATGGTGCTCAAGCAGGCGGGGGTCCCCCTGGACCGCTCCCTGTGCATCCTGGACGAGGACGCCCCCGATTACAGCGACGTGGACTGGCTCTACGAAAAGCTCCGGCAGATGCCCGCCGTCCCCGACGCCCTGTTCTGCGCCAACGACTTCCTGGCCCTCAGCGTGATCCGGGCCCTGAAGCGGCTGGGCCTGTCCATCCCGGAGGACGTGATGGTGGCCGGCTTTGACGGCACGCCCCAGTCCGCCGTGGTGGAGCCCTCCCTCACCACCGTGCAGATCCCCAACCCGGAGATCGGCTATGCGGCCGCGGACATCCTGCTCGAGCGCATCCGGGACCCCGACCGGCCCTTCCGGGTGACCTATGTGCAGACCACCCCGGTCTGGCGGAACTCCACCGACCGGAAGCCCTCCTGACCCGCCCGTCCCACCGCCCCTTCCCCCCTGGGAAGGGGCGGTTTTTTCGCCCTGTTCCGCCCTGGCCGGGGAGAAAATTTTACAAAACGTAAATTTTCAGAAAAAAGGCCATTGTGTTTTGCACAAAGAACCGTGCCTCTTTTTTGCTATTCCGCTGAATATTGGTTGCGTGTGCGTTATTTTATTGACAAGATGTAAAAATCGTTATATATTTATGTCGCTAAATTTTTTACAAAATGCAAACCGCAGCCACACCCATCCCAGCGCGCCTTGCCCGTCCGCCAAGGGGAAGGTGAACCAACAAGGAGGTTAGGACGGATGAAAACACTGAGAAAACTGACCGCCGCCACCCTGGCAACGGCCCTGCTGCTGTCCCTGGCCGTGGTCGGCGCCGCCGCCGCCACCGTGACCACCCAGGGCGAGGTGGCCTATGTCCCCCTGGGACAGACCGGCGCCGTGGTCTACGAGCGCCACGAGCCGGGCTACGCCGTGGCCCTGGACCGCGACGGGGACGGCGTACGGGTGACCCTCTCCGCCGTACCCGGCGACGAGGTCGCCCGGACCCCGGAGCAGGCGCGGGTGTACCTCCGCACCGGCGTCACCCCCAGGGCCGGGACCACCTATCAGGTGCGCTTCTCCCTGGCCGCGGAGGCGGAGCAGCCGGAGTACGCCGTCCGCTTTGACGGCGGCGAGAGCCAGGGCGCCTACGGCGCGCTGGACCGGCGCGCCATCCGGGCCGGGGAGACCGACCAGGTCCGCTACACCCTCACCCCCCAGGGGGAGAGCGGGGAGCTGGTGGTGTGCCTTCTGCTGGGCAGGACCGGGCCCCAGGGCAACGTCCTGCGCCTGTCCGGCCTGACGGTGGAGGAGGCGGCCCCCGACGGGGCGGCGGCGGCCACGGTGCTGGCCGACAAGCTGGACTACCGCGCCCCCGGCTTCATCCGGGCGTGGACCAACAGCGACAGCGCCGCCACCCTGACCTCCACCCGGGACTCCGCCACCCTCACCGTCACCAAGGCCCCCGAGGCGGCGGAGGTGTGGAAGATCAAGCTGCTGGTGGCCACCGGCCTGAAGCCCCAGCCGGGCAAGACCTACCTCTTCAGCGCCGACGTCCGCGCCTCCGCGGTCCGGGACTTCGAGCTGTGCTATAACGAGGGCGACACCGAGAAGGGCTACGACGTGCTCTACGGCCAGAAGTTCACCGGCGGCCTCCAGACCATCCAGCGCCGGATCTACATCCCCAGGGACAAGGCCAACCCCGGCGAGCTCATCACCCAGCTCTCCCTGGGCCTGCTCCAGGAGGGGGACACCGTCACCATCAGCAACGTGCGGGTGGAGGAGGAGATCCCCCAGTATACCGACATTTTGCCCAGTGACTTCACCTTCGCGGAGCACAAGGTGAACACCATCTACCGCTACACCACCCGCGTGTCCAGCGCCACGCCTATCCCGGTGGACATGAACTGGGTCCGCGGGACGTCCGACGTCACCGCCAACGGCGGCGCGCTGACCACCCAGGACGGCAGCGCCACCCTGAAGATCGCCGAGGTGGGCTCCAGCTACGCGGCCAAGATGATGGTGGACACGGGCATGACGCTGGCGGCCGGGAAGACCTACCGCGTCAACTTCGACCTCCGCTCCGCCATGGCGTACACCGCCGAGAATGGCTTCGGCCTCTTCTACGGCACCGAGTCCTCCTTCCCCGCCGACCGCGTTTACAGCGAGGCCTTCAACCAGGCCATCGACGCCGACGCCACCGTGACCCGTACCCTCTCCATCACCCCGGCGGCGGACGGGCCGCTGGTGATCAGCCTGGAGCTGGGCAATACCCAGGTGGGCAACGAGGTCACTGTGAGCAACATCGAGATCACGGAGATGATCCCCGGCCAGCCCGGGGAGGAAAACCAGGCCCAGGTGACCTACCCCGGCGACGAGACCGGCTCCGACCCCGGCGGCGAGACCGTCTATGCCCCCGGCTCCTTTGAGGTGCGGGACGCCGAGATTACCCACGGCGTCCTCACCGGCGACGGGGACTCGGCCACCGTCACCTGGCCGCAGAGCTCCGCCGAGGTGTGGCAGTTGAACCTGTTCATCAACGAGTTCTGCCAGCTGAAGGCAGGGACTAAGTATAAGGTCAGCTTCGATGTGGCGGGGGACCAACTCTACAACATCTCCTTCTACACCACCGGGAACAGATTCGAGAATGACCAGCGTTTTGCCGACGGGACGATCCCCTCCGGCGCGGACTCTTTCTCCCAGGAGGTCACTCCCACGGCGGACGGCAAACTCACCCTGCGTATCGACCTCACCGAAACGCCCGGCCCTGACGGCAGCCAGCTGACCATCAGCAACATTCAGGTGGAGTGCCTGGACGAGGAGACCTCCGGCGGCGACGCCGGCGAACAGCTGGGGGGCGACCTGGCCGACGTGACCTACCCCACCCAGGGCGGCGGCGCCGTCACCACCCCCGGCTCCTTTGAGGCGCGGGACGCCGAGGCCACCCACGCCACCCTCACCGGCGACGGCCGCTCCGCCACCGTCACCTGGCCGGAGCAGGGCCCCGGCGTCGACAGCCCGTGGCAGCTGAACCTGTTCGTCAACCAGATCTGCCAGCTGAAGGCCGGGACCAGCTACCTGGTCAGCTTCGACGTGGAGGGGGACCAGGACTACGACGTCCTCTTCTACACCAGGGCGGATGGCGAGGCCGATAATAAATTCGATGATACCGGAAACTTTGCCAGCGGCGCCATCGCCGCCGACGCCACCACCTTCTCCCAGGAGGTCACCCCCACGGCGGAGGGCCAGCTCACCCTGCGCTTCAAGCTCACCCGGCTGCCCGGCCCTGACGGCAGCCGCCTGACCATCCGCAACATCCAGGTGGAGCCGAAGGAAGAGGCCGCCCCCGGCGGGGACCAGGACGTGGCCCTCTCCCTCACCTACCCCGACGGGGACCTGGGCACCTTCAGTGCCCGGGACGCCCTGGGCCTCATCACCGGCGACGGCGAGTCCGTCACCATGCGCCGCCCCAACAATGGAGTGGGAGAGGGCTGGCAGTGGGCGCTGTTTACCGGCACGCTCTGCACCTTTGACGAGGCGGGCGAGTACACCGTCAGCTTCGACGTGGCCGGGGACCCGGCGGCGACGACCTACGACGTTCTCTGCAACAAAAACGGCGACTGGGGCGACGGCGAGGGCGGCTTTGCCACGTGCGCCGACCAGAATACGGCCGACGGCGCCTTCTCCCAGCAAATCACCGCGGCGGAGGGCGACGCGCTGAGCCTGCGGATCGACCTGGGGAAGGCGGCGGAAAACGCGGCCATCACCCTCAGCGGCATCCAGGTCAAAAAGGCGGACGGCACGGCGGTGGACCTTCAGGTGGAATACCCCACCCTGACCACCCCCGGCTCCTTTGAGGCCAGGGATAAGTTCGGCGCCGTCACTGGCGACGGCGATTCCGCCACGATGACCTGGCCGGGCCAGGGCGCCCTCCCCGATGACGGCTGGCGGCGGGCGCTGTTCCTCAACGAAATCTGCCAGGTGACCGCCGGGACCGAGTATGAGGTCAGCTTCGACCTCGCCGGCCAGCGGGACTACAAGGTCAGCTTTTTCACCACGGAGGACAAATATGGAACCGGCTTTGCCGACGAGACCGTCGCCGCCGACGCAAGCAGCTTCGCCAAGACCGTGACCCCCGCCTCCGACGGCGAGCTGACGCTGCGCATCGACCCCGTCGAGAAGCCCGACGGCGACTCGGTCACGATCCGCAACCTCCGGGTCACCGCCCTGGGCGCGGGCGGCGGGGACGCCGGCGGGGAGGACTTCGCCGGGGCGGATGTGACCTACCCCACCACCACCGGCGGCGACGAGCCCAGCCCCGGGTCCTTCAGCGTCCGGGACGACCACGGCTCCATCGTCTTCAGCGGCGAGAACGCCGCCACCATGATCTGCCAGGATGCGGAGGAGGATTGGACGAAGGGGATGTTCGTCGGCGGCGAGAACGCCACCCTCTGCACCCTGGAGGCCGGGCACAGCTACGAGGTCAGCTTCGGCATCCGGACCGACGGGCAGGCCATCACCTGCCACGTCTCCTACAACAGGGATAAGCCCTTTGGCGAGGGCAACGAGAACGGCTTTGGGGAGCAGCGGGACATCCCGGTCACCGACCAGGCCAAGACGGTCAAGCAGACCATCACCCCGGTGACCAGCGGCGGGCTGTGCCTGTTCCTGGGCTTCCCCGACGCCGCCACCGGCACCCAGGTCACCGTCAGCGACATCCAGGTGCGGGAAGTCCTCCGGGGCGGCTCCTCCGGCGGCGCCTTCGCCGGGGCGGATGTGACCTACCCCTACCCCACCACCACCTCCGGCGGCGCGGGCGGCCACTCCTTCCAGGTCCGGGAGGACCTGGGCGCCATCGACGGCGACGGCCAATCCGCCACCGTCACCTGGCCCGCGGTGGACGTCGGCGACCAGTGGAAGCTGGGCCTGTTCATCAACGGGTTCTGCCCGATGAAGGCCGGGGTCAACTACCAGGTCAGCTTCGACGTGGAGGGGGACCAGAACTACAACGTCTCCTTCTACACCGCCGGGGACAAGTTCAACAATGACGCCCGCTTCGCCAACGGCGTCATCGCCGCCAGCAAGGGCTCCTTCTCCCAGGTGGTGACCCCCGCGGAGGACGGCAGCCTGACCCTCCGCGTCGAACCCACCCAGTTCAACGGCAGCACGTTGACCATCCGCAACATCAAGGTGGTGCTGGCGGCGGACTTCACGGAGGGGGCGACCACCACCGTCGAGCACTTCGGCGGCAGCGGCGTGTCCAAGGCGATGGGCGAGGGCTACACCGGCACGCTGGTGCGCCACAGCGACAGCGTGGACTTCGTGGTCGACCGGGACGGCGCCACCGGCCCCGACACCTGGCGGGCCATCCTGCGCGTCAACACCGGCCTGACCTATCAGCCGGGGAAGGACTACCGCTTTAAGTTCGACATCTCCTCCACCAACGGCTGCTCCAACTTCTGCGTCATCACCAAGGGGGCGCTCAATCCCGACGACGACAGGCGCGGCACCTGGAACCAGAGCGTGGCCGCGGGCCAGACCAAGACCATCACCACCCGGCCCATGGTGGCCGGCAGTGCCGACGGCCCCCTGACCATCGACATCGAGCTGGGCAATTTTGACGGCGCGAGCAACACCTACACCGTCAGCAACCTGGTGCTGGAAGAGGTGGTCACCCAGACCGACGCCGCGGTGGACTGGCAGCGCTCCTCCGGCGGCAGCGGCGTCAACGCCGACACCCAGCGGGGCTACGCCGCCGACCTGACCCGGACCGAGGACTCCGCCACCCTGACCGTCAACGAGACCCTCGCCCAGGGCGCGGGCGCGGAGGCGTGGAAGATGAAGCTGTTCGTCAACCCGGAGATCTGGGTGCCCGCGGGCCAGGCCGTTCGCGTCACCTTCGACGTGGAGGCCGAGGCCGACATGGACTTCGAGGTCTGCTACAACCGGGGCGGCGTCGAGAAGGGCTTTGACGCCATGTACGGCCTCCACCTCTCGGCGGGCCAGACCAAGACGGTGGAGAAGGTCTTCACCGCCGAGGCCCTGGGCGGCAACGTGATCGTCCAGCTCTCCCTGGGCATGGTGCAGGCCCCCAACCGGATCACCGTGCGCGACCTCCAGGTGGAGCGCATCAGCTACACCCCCTCCGGCGTCAGCGCCCTGCCCGCCCCGCCGGATTACCAGGAGACCGGCGGCGACGTCACCTACTGGACCCACGCCGACTACGTCGTGGACTTTGTGGGCGGCCCCAGCGCCGTCACCGCGAAGATCCTCTCCGCGCCCCAGCTGGGGGCGGAGCCCTGGAAGATCAAGCTGTTTTTGGACACCCACGCGGCGCTCCAGCCCGGCAAGTTCTACCGGGTCACCGCCGACCTGACCGCGGCCAAGCCCCAGACCGTGGAGATCTGCTATAACAGCGGCGAGGTGGAGATGGGCTATGACTCCCTGGGCGGGATCAGCCTGGCCTCCGGCCAGACCCAGACGGTGGAGCGGGTGATCTCCGTCCCCGCGGACAAGACCGACGGCAAGCCGCTCATGCTCCAGTTCAACCTGGGCCAGACCACCGCCGCCAACGACGTCACCGTCAGCGGCGTCACGGTGGAGGAGGTCACCCCCGCCTACACCGAGCGGGTCGCCCCCGACTTTGCTTACACCCCCGACGGCACCGTCCAGCTCTGGACCAACCCCGACTGCGCCGCCACCATCGCGTGCGCCGACGGCTCGGTGACCACCCACGTCACCGACGTGCCCGCCGGCGGGGCGGAGGTCTGGAAGGTCCAGACCCGCGTGAAGACCGGCGCCATCCTCACCCCCGGCAAGACCTACCTGGTCCGGGCGGACCTGCTGGCGGCCCGGGGGCAGAACTTCGAGGTCTGCTACAACAACGAGGAGACCGAGAAGGGCTATGACGCCCTCTACGGCCAGACCATCGCCGCCAACACCAAGACTACCGTGGAGCGGAAGATCTCCGTGCCCGCCACCATGACCGACGCGGGGGAGCTGGTGCTCCAGTTCTCCATCGGCGGGGCCACCCCCAACGACGTCACCGTCAGCAACCTCTCCGTCCAGGAGCTGAGCTACGGCGCCGCCGCCGGGCCCATCCTCCCCCAGGCCCTGGTTAGCCTGGCCCAGGCCGACGGGGCGGGGACGCTGACCGTCACCCGTGAGGCGCTGACCTATCAGCTGACCCAGATCGCCCCGGAGGCCGCGGGCAACACCCTCCGCCTCCGGGGGGCGGACCTGCGGGGCAACGAGCGGTACACCGTCTCCTTCACCGCCCGCTCCGCCGAGGGCCTCACCGGCCTCCTGCTCCTGCAAAGCGCCGACGGCCAGACCACCGCTCTCTCCCAGCCCTTCCAGGCCACGGCGGAGGGCGCGCCCGTCCAGTTCACCACCGACCAGCCCCTGGCGGAGGGCGGGGCCTATGACCTCCTCTGGCAGTTCGGCGGGGCGGAGAACCAGGCCCGGGGCGGCGGCGCGGTGGAGCTGTCCAACATCCAGCTGAGCGTGCCCGCCGAGACCCTGGACATCGCCCGCAGTACCCAGAACGTGACGGTGAACGGCCGGGCGGTCACGCCGGACGCCTACGCCATCAACGGCTACAACTACTTCAAGCTCCGGGACCTGGCCACCATCCTCAACGGCACCGACGCCCAGTTCGTGGTCCGCTACAACGCCCAGAGCGACGCCATCTCCCTCACCACCGGCAAGCCCTACACCCCCGTGGGCGGCGAGCTGACCGTGGGCGAGGACCTGTCCGCCCAGTGCGTCCGCAGCGGCCAGAGCGTGGCGGTGGACGGCCAGGCGGCCAACCTGAAGGCGTACTCCATCGGCGGCTACAACTACTTCCGGGTCCGGGACCTGGACCGGTTGCTGGGCTATCAGGTGGAGTATCTGCCCCAGACCAACACCGTGGCCCTCACCTCCTCCCCCACGCCGGAGGCCCAGGAGAAGGACCACAGCTACGACCTCTTCTTCCGCCCGGAGATCGACGGGGAGTCCCAGGGCTATGTGGGCGACACCATGCCCTTCTACGAGGACGGCACCTACTACATCTACTACCTCAAGGAGGGCGGGGACGCCTATAACCACTCCGTCTACCTGACCACCACCCCCGACTTCGTCCACTACACCGAGCTTGGCGAGCCGGTGCTCTCCGCCTCCCGGGAGGACGTGCAGGACAGCTGGATCGGCACCGGCTCCGTGGTCAAGGTGGAGGGGAGCTACTACTTCTTCTACACCGGCTTCAACTCCTCCGGCTCCCAGGAGTACCACGAGAAGATCATGGTGGCCAGGGGCTCCTCCCCCACCGCCTTCACCAAGGTGGCGGGCTGGGAGATCACGCCGCCTGACGAGCTGGGCCAGAAGAATGACTTCCGGGATCCCCAGGCGTACTACGACCCCGCCACCGGCACCATCTCCCTCACCGTCACCGCCTCCCAGGGCGGCCGGGCCAGGATCCTGAAGTACACCCTGGACAAGGACCTGAAGAACGTCCGCTATGACGGCGTCATCTACACCGACCACACCGGCGCCTACTGGAACCTGGAGTGCAGCGACACCTTCCGTATAGGGAACAAGTGGTACCTGACCTACTCCGGCCAGAACGACACCGTCTGGTACGCCATGGCCGACTCCCGCTTCGGCCCCTACACCGCCCCGGCCCGTCTGGACGGCAAGATCTTCTACGCCGCCAAGCACGTGGAGGACGGGACCAACACCTACATGGTGGGCTGGGCCCACCGCTCCGACCCCGTCACCTCCACCCAGAGCGTAGACGGCTGGGCCGGCAACCTGGAGGTCCAGCAGGTGAAGCAGAACAGCGACGGCACCCTCACCCTCGTCCCCGTGGAGGCCATCCTGGACCAGTTCGCCGCCCAGTTGGAGCTCGCCGTCCCGGCGGAGACCACCGTGACCGCGGCCGACCAGCGGGTCTGCCAGACCGTCTCCCCCTGCCCCGAGAGTTTCCTGCTGCGCGGCTCCTTCACCTACACCGGCGGCGGCGCCTTCGGCCTGGCCTTTGACTTCGACGGCACCGAGGGCGGCCGGAAACTAGTCTCCCTGGACCCGGCGGTGGGCAAACTCACCCTGAGCTTCCAGGGCGGCGACGTGCCCATCGCGGAGATCCCGGCGGCCCTCCAGCCCGGCCGGACCTACTCCTTCACCTACGTCCAGGACGGCTCGGTGGGTATCTTCTACCTGGACGGCCAGGCGGCCCTCACCGTCCGGCTGTACGGCGTGACCGGCAAGCCGGTCTCCCTGTTCGCCCAGAACAACGCCGTCACCTTCACCGGTCTGGAACTGTTCACCCGCTGGGCCCCGCCCCAGGCGGGATCCACGACCTAAACGGCCCAAACAAACCGGCCGGGAGCGGAAGTTCCGCTCCCGGCCCCTTTGTCGCTCTTCCCCTCCCCTGTCCATCTTCCCCTCCCCGGTCCCTCTTCCCCTGGCCGCTCCGGCGGGCGGCCCCGGCCCGCCGGGGAAAAAACCTCCCCCGCCCTCTTGCAAATCCCGCCGGCCGTGCTATAATTAGGGGCGGCCCGACGCGGCGCGCCGGGCCGCCTCACCAGAGGCCGCCGTCCCGGACAGACGGCAAGAAAAGGAGGCTGTGCGTCCATGATCACCTTTCTCTGCGCCATCGCGGTCCTGCTTGTGGGCTACGCCCTTTACGGGCGGCTGATAGAGCGGGTCTTCGGCCCCGACGACCGCCCCACTCCCGCCACCGCCCACCCCGACGGGGTGGACTTCGTGCCCATGAAGACCTGGCGGGTCTTCCTCATCCAACTTCTGAACATCGCCGGCACCGGGCCCATCTTCGGGGCGCTGTCCGGGGCCATCTTCGGGCCGGTGGTCTTCCTCTGGATCGTCTTCGGCTCCATCCTGGGCGGCGCGGTCCACGACTATATGAGCGGCATGATCTCCCTGCGGCTGGACGGGGCCTCCCTGTCCGAGATCGTGGGCACCTATCTGGGCGCGGCGGCCAAGCAGGTGATGCGGGTCTTCTCGGTGATTTTGCTGGTGCTGGTGGGGGCGGTGTTCACCACCAGCCCCGCCGCCCTGCTGGCCCGGCTGACCCCCAGCTGGATGAACGCCACCTTCTGGACGGTGGTGATCCTGTGCTACTACCTGCTGGCCACCCTGCTGCCCATCGACAAGCTCATCGGCAAGCTCTACCCCGTCTTCGGGGCGGTGCTGATGGTCATGGCGGTGGGGATCATCGGCGGGCTGGTGGTCAGCGGCCATCCCCTGCCGGAGCTGACCCCGTCCTCCCTGACCAACCTCCACCCGGACGGCACGCCGGTGTGGCCCTATATGTTCATCACCGTGGCCTGCGGCGCCATCTCCGGCTTCCACGGCACCCAGTCCCCCATGATGGCCCGCTGTATGCGCACCGAGCGGGAGGGCCGCCGGGTGTTCTACGGCGCCATGATCGCCGAGAGCGTCATCGCCCTGGTCTGGGCCGCCGCGGGGGTGGCCTTCTACCAGACCACCGGCGAGCTCCAGGCGGCCATAGACAGCCTGGGCCAGTCCGGCGTGGTCTATGACATCGCCATCTCCACCCTGGGCCTGGTGGGCGGCGCGCTGGCGGTGGTGGGGGTGGTGGCCTGCCCCATCTCCACCGGGGACACCGCCCTGCGAAGCGCCCGGCTCACCATCGCCGACTGGTTCCACATCGACCAGTCCACCCTGGTCAAGCGCGTGGCCGTCACCCTGCCCCTGCTGGCGGCCAGCGCCCTGCTGACCCAGCTGGACTTCACCGTGGTCTGGCGGTACTTCTCCTGGAGCAACCAGACCCTGGCCATGATCACCCTGTGGGCGGCGGCCATGTACCTGGTCCGCCACGGGCGCAAGCGCTGGCACTGTCTGCTGTGCGCCCTGCCCGCCGTCTTTATGTCCGGGGTGTGCAGTACCTACATCCTCATGGCGGAGGAGGGCTTCCGCCTCCCCCTGGCCGTCTCCTACCCCGCCGGGGCGGTCTTCGCCCTGGTCTGCGCGGTGGTGTTCTGCGTGGCGACGGGGCGGCGCTGGGCCGGGCAGTCCCCCGTCTCCCCCCGGTAAACCATTCAAAAACCGGCCCGGAGAGGCGAGCGTCTCTCCGGGCCGCTGTCTGTCCGCCCCCGGCCCGGACCGGGGGGAGACGAAACCCCACTCAAGGAGGGCTATTTGCATGAAAGATCACCCGTCCGGCCTCTACCGCTCCTCCCCCCACAGCCACAGCGCCTGCCGGCTGGTCCGGGGGGAGGGCGCGCCCCTCCACAGCGTCGTCCCCAACCCCGCGCCGGCGCCGGCGGTCCGGGCCCTTGTCGGGGAGCCGGTCCAGGTGGGCGTCCGGGTCTGGCAGAGCGGGGCGGAAGCCCCCCTCTACCCCCGGACGCGCTTGGGCTGATCGGGGGTGGCGGCTATGCGGCGGAGCAGAGCGGTCTGTCTGCTGGTCCTGCTGGTCCTGGTCTTTGCCCTGGCGGGGCGGCCGGGACCGGCGGAGGCGGGGGTGGACTACTCCCTGGCCTCCAACTGGGCCTATTGGGAGGCGGAGACCGGGGCGGACAAGGCGGCGGACGTGTTCTTTGTGTGCCCCACCGTCTACGGCGGGTCGGACAACCTCTCCCTGTCCGACCAGGACGCCCTGGCCAGCTTCCTGGGGGCCACCAACATGGAAAAGGGCATCTACGACGACGCTTGCCGGTTCTTCGCCCCCTATTACCGCCAGGCGGGGCTGGGGGTCTACGCCATGCCGGAGGACCGGCGGGAACCCTATCTGGACCTGGCCTATCAGGACGTGGCCGCCGCCTTTGACTACTACCTGGCCCACGGCGGCGGGGAGCGGCCCATCCTCCTGGCCGGCTTCTCCCAGGGGGCGGAGCTGTGTCTGCGGCTGATGAAGGACCGCTTCGCCCAGGCGGAGCTCCGGGACCGGCTGGTGGCCTGCTACGCCATCGGCTGGCGGCTCACCCCGGAGGACCTGGCCGCCTGTCCCTATCTCAAGGCCGCCCAGGGGGAGCGGGACACCGGCGTGATCGTCACCTTCAACTCCGAGGCCCCGGCGGTGGAGAGCTCCCTGGCCGTCCCCGGCGGGACGAAGACCCTCTCCATCAACCCCCTGAACTGGCGGACCGACAGCGTCCCCGCCGACCGCTCCAGCAACCTGGGGGCCTGCTTCCCCGATTACAGCGGCCGCATCCAGCGGGAGATCCCCGGCCTCACCGGCGGGTATCTGGACAGCCGCCGGGGGACCCTGAAGGTCCCCGACGTCTCCCCGGAGGACTATCCCCCCGGCCTGGACCTCTTTCAGCCGGGGGAGTACCACCTCTACGACTACCAGTTCTTCTACCGCAACCTGGAGAAAAACGTCCAGGACCGCCTGGCCGCCTACGGCGGCTGAGGCGGGGAAGGCAAAAAGCGGCGGACGCCCAGAGGCGTCCGCCGCTTTTCTTTGCTGTGTAAAAAGGCTTACTTGCTGGGGTTGCCTACATACTGGGCGTCGCCGAAGCCCAGGATGAGGCGGAAGATCGGGGCCAGGAAGATCAGCCCCACGGTGAAGCCGGCGCCGTGGCCAAAGGCCTTGGACAGCTTGTTGCACTCGATCACCTCAAAGACCAGCGCCCCGATGCCGGCCACCCCGGAGATGGCGGCGAAGACGGGATTGGCGATGACCGAGCCCAGCGCCATCAGGATGCCCAGGGCCAGGCCCACGAAGAACATCTCCGGCCTCCAGGTGAACTTCAGCTCCACATAGGTGTTGTAGAGGGGGATGATGGACTTCCACCCGGCCTGGCCGGCCTTGGTGAAGATCTTCCAGTTGCCGATGATGCACACGACGTAGAACGCGATCATGAGCACGACGAACACGGCGCTGCCGGCCAAAAGGGCAATTACTTGGTTGTCAGACATGCTCTAACTCCTTCTTTCTTTTTTTCTCGCCCCGAACCGGGGCAACGCGCTTTACGCGCCTGGGACATTATAGCACCCTCTCCCCCGAAAATCAACCCCCCGCTTTTCCCCGGCGGGGCGGCCGGTCTCCGGCGGAGGCGGGGTCAGCCCGCCTCCACAAACCGCCGGAGGAGCACCGCCACCTCCGCCCTGGTGGCCCGGCCCTGGGGGTCCAGCCGGGCCCCGTCCTTGCCGGTCAAAACGCCGTTTGCCACCGCCCAGCGCATGGCGCTCTGGGCCCAGTCAGAGATGGTATCCACGTCGGCAAAGCCCGCCATGCCCATGGCGGCGTCCACCGCCGGGCTGTTGGCGTAGCGGTAGAGCATGGTCACCAGCTGTTCCCGGGTGACGTTCCCCGCCGGGTCGGTGCCGTCGGTGACCCCCTGGGCCACCGCCCAGGCCATGGCCTGGTCATACCAGGTCGAGCCGCCGGTGGTGTCCTGCCCCGCCAGACGGGCCAGGACGGTCACCCACATGGCGCGGGTCATGTTGTCGTTAGGGGCGAAACGCCCCTCCCCCACGCCGTTGAACAGGCCCTTTTCGGTGACGAAGGACACCCCCTCGGCGTACCAGTTGCCCTGGTCCACGTCGGTGAAGGCCGGGGCGGTCTGAGGCTCGTCGGGCTGGGGCTCGTCGGTCTGGGGCTCGTCGGGCTGGGGGTCCTCGGCCTTCTCCGGCTGACGGACCCCGGCGGGGGCCGCGTATCCACCGGAGGGGGCCTTGGCCAGGGAGTAGACGGCCACCTTGCCGTCCTCCCGCACCGCCACCAAGCCCTCGCCCAGGAGCCAGGCCTCCTCGTACTGGATGGGCAGGACCGTCCGGCCCGTCTGGTCGATGACGCCGTACTTCCCGTCCAGCTCCGCCAGGGACAGGCCCTCTTCGGAGAAGGTCCAGGCGTCGTCAAAGCGGATGGGGATGACCTCCGCGCCGGTCCTGTCGATGTAGCCGTACTTGCCGTCCCGGCCCACCAGGGACAGGCCGTGGTAAAAGCTGTCGGCGCTGGTGTAGTCCTGCGCGGGGAGGAGCACCTGCGCGCCGGTGAGGTCCATGTAGATCCACTGGCCGTCCTTTCTCGCCGAGACGATGGTGTCAAGGCCCTCGATGTCGGTGAGGCCAACTCTATCATACTGGCAGGGGATGACCTGCGTGCCGGTCTTGTCGATGAAGCCCCACTTGCCGTCCAGCACCACCGGGGCCAGGCCGGTCTCCTCAAAGTCGCTGATGCTGTCGTACTTGGCGGGGATGACCAGCTCGCCGGTCTTGTCGATAAAGCCCACCTTGTCGGCCAGCCACACCGCGGCCAGCCCTTGGCTGAAGCTTCTGGTGCCGTCATACTGGGCGGGGATGACCAGCTGGCCGGTCTTGTCGATAAAGCCGCTCTTGTCGCCCACCAGCACCCGGGCCAGGCCCTCGGAGAAGAAATCGACGCCGTCATACTGGGCGGGGATGACCACCTGGCCGGTCTTGTCGACAAAGCCCTCCTTGCCGTCGATCCAGACCGGGGCCAGGCCGTCCACGAACTCCAGGGCGGCTTCATACGGGAGCGAGAGCACCACCTGGCCGGTCTTGTCCACAAAGGAGCACCACTTGCCGTTCAGCTTCACCAGGGCCAGGCCCTCGGAGAAGTACCGGGCGCCCTCATACTGGCAGGGAATGACCTCCTCGCCGGTCTTGTCGATGAAGCCCCACTTGCCGCCCAGCTCCACGGCCAAAAGGCCCTCGCTGACGTTGTGCTCGTAGTACACATCGTCGTAGCGGTAGTCGGTGAGCCGCGTCACCGTCCAACCGGTGGCCGCCTCCGGCGTCCACGCCGGCTCCTCCGGGACGTCCTTGGTGAGGGAGAACAGGGCGTACGTGTCATCGACCCGGCTCACCATCACGCGGTCCTCGCCCACGAGGCCGATCCCCCGATAGACCACGGGGATGACCTGGTTGCCGGTGGAGTCGATGAGGCCGTACTTGCCGTCCCGCTCCACCGCGGCCAGACCATTGGAGAACCCGCTGGCTTCGTCATACGCGCAGGGAATGACCAGCGTCCCGGTGGCGTCCACATAGCCCAGCTTGCCGTCCCGCTTCACCACGGCCAGGCCCTCGGTGAAGTCCCAGGCGTCGTCATACGCGCAGGGGATGACCTGGTTGCCGGTGGTATCAATATAGCCGTACTTGCCGTCCTGCTCTACCTTGGCCAGACCCTCGGAGAAGTCCCAGACGTCGTCATACGCGCAGGGGATGACCATCTGGCCGGCGGTGTCGATGTAGCCGTACTTGCCGCCCTGCGCCACCTTGGCCAGACCCTCGGAGAAGTTCCAGGCGTCGTCATACTCGCAGGGGATGACCTCTTCGCCGGTCTTGTCGATAAAGCCGAACTTGCCGTCCGCGCCCACGCCCGCCAGGCCGTCAACGAAGGGCCAGGCGCAGTCATACTTGGCCTCGATCACCATCTGGCCGGTCTGGTCGATGTAGCCCCACCTGTCCTCCGTCTCCACGGCGGCAAGGCCGTCAGAGAATCTGTCTGCGTCGTCATACCGGCAGGGGATGACCTGGGCGCCGGTCTTGTCGATATAGCCCCACTTACCGTCCACATACACCAGGCCCAGACCCTCCTGGAAGGACTCCGCGTAGTCATACCGGGCCTCGATCACCTCCGCGCCGGTCTCGTCGATGTAGCCGCACTTGTTGTCCCGCAGTATCGCCGCCAGGCCCTCAGAAAACGCCAGCCCGCTCTCATAGAGATAGTCGCTCAACTGGGTGAGGGTCCAGCCCTGGGCCGCCTCCGGCTCCGGGCCCAGGTCCCGGGTGAGGGAGAAGACGGCGTACTTCTCGTTCACCCGCAGCATCACATAGCCCTCCCCCGCGGGGTTGATGTGCTTGCAGATCAGGGGCAGGACCTCCTCGCCGTTGACGTCCAGCAGGCCGTACTTGCCGTTCAGCCGCACCGGGCCCAGCCCGCCGACAAAGTCGAAGGTGTAGTCGTACTGGGGCTCGACCACCTCGACCCCCATCTTGTCCACGTAGCCCCACTTGCCCGCCAGCCGCACCGGGGCCAGGCCGTCGGCGGAGAAGGCGGAGGCGGCGTCGTATTTGGGCGGGATGACCTCGTTCCCGGTGGCGTCCACATAGCCCCACTTGCCCTCCCGCTCCACCATACCCATGCCGGCGGAGACGTCGGTGGCGGCGGCGTATTGGCAGGGGAGAAGCCGATGTTGGCGTAGTCATACTGGCATTCGATGACCTCGTTGCCGGCGGGGTCGACACAGCCGTACTTGCCGTCCAACTTCACCACGGCCAGGCCCTCGGAGAAGTCGCTCGCGTAGTCGTACCGGCAGGGGACCACCTCATGGCCGGCGGTGTCGATGTAGCCGTACTTGCCCTCTTGCCGCGTCACCGCCAGGCCCTCGGAGAAGTCGTAGGCGTAGTCATATTGGCAGGGGATGGCCTCCGCTCCGGTAACGTCCACATAGCCCCACAGGCCGTCCTCGTTCATCACCAGCGCCAGGCCGTCGGCGGTGAAGTCGTGGCCGTAGGCATACCGGCAGGGGACCACCTCGGCCCCCGTCTTGTCGATGTAGCCGAACTCGCCATCCACCTCCACCATAGCAAGGCCGTTCACGAAGGCCCCCGCGCCGTCAAACCGGGCCTCGATCACCTCTTCGCCGGTGGGGTCGATAAAGCCCCGCTTGCGGTCCCGCGTCACCATCATCAGGCCCTCGGAAAATTCCAGCCCGCCGTCATAGACGTAGTCGGTCAGCTGGGTGAGGGTCCAGCCGGGGGCGGCCTCCGGCACAGGCTCGGGGAACAGGGAGAAGACGGCGTACTTCGGATCCAGCGTGCCCTCCGCCTGGATCGCCACCAGGCCGTCGGCCAGCGGCTTCACGTTCTTCGAGTACTGAATGGGGATCCGCTCCTCGCCGGTCTTGTCGATGAGGCCCCACTTGCCGTCCCGCTCCACCATGGCCAGGCCGCTTTCGGGAAAGGCGTAAGCGCCCTCATACTGGCAGGGGATGACCTCGGCCCCGGTGGGGTCGATGTAGCCGTACTTGCCGTCCCGCTCCACCAGAGCCAGGCCGTTTTCAAAATAGTTGGTGCTGTCATACTGGAAGGGGGTCACAGCCACGCCGGTCTTGTCGATGTAGCCCCACTTGCCCTCTTGCTGTACCCTGGCCAGGCCGGAGTCGTCGTAGAAGCTGTGGGCGGCGTCATATTGGCAGGAGATGACCAGCTCGCCGGTCTTGTCCATGTAGCCCCACTTGCCGTCCTTTTTCACCCGTGCCAGGCCGCCGTAGAAGCTCTGGATGGCGTCGTACTGGGGAGAGATGGCCGCCGCGCCGGTGGCGTCGATGTAGCTCCACTGGCCGTCCAACTGCACACGGGCCAGGCCCTCGTGGAAGTTCTGGGCGGCGTCGTACCGGCAGGAGATGACCAGCGCGCCGGTGGCGTCGATAAAGCCCCACTTGCCCTCTTTCTGTACCCGCGCCAGGCCCTCGTAGATGCTGTGGGCGTCGTCATACTGGCAGGAGACGATCTCCGCGCCGGTGGTGTCCACGTAGCCCCACTTGCCCTCCACCTTCACCGCGGCCAGATCCTCGGCAAAGCCGTGGGCGGCGTCATACCGGCAGGGGATGACCTCTTCGCCGGTCTTGTCGATGTGGCCCCACCGGCCCTCCACCTCCACCAGGGCAAGGCCGTTGTCGGCAAAGTCGTAGGCGTCGTCATACTCGCAGGGGATGACCTCCGTGCCGGCCTCGTCCAGGTAGCCGAACTTCCCGTCCCGCTCCGCCACCATCACGCCGTTGTAGATGCCGAAAAGATCGTCGTAGCGGTACGAGGTGATCCGCTCCAGCATCCAGCCGGGGGCGGCCTTGGGCTCCGAGGCCGCGAAGGCGGCGGTGGGGGCCAGGGAGAGCGCCAGGCACAGCGCCGCGAACAGGGCCAGAACTCTTGTCTTCTTCATGCTATGTCCCTTCCTTTTTCAGGTGTTGATCCGAAATGGCCCCGTCCCAAAGGGGCGGGTCAGTCCGCCTGGGTGAACCGCTGGAGGATGACGGCCACCTCCGCGCGGGTGGCCTGGCCCTGGGGGTCCAGCCGGGCGTCGTCCTTGCCGGTCAAAACGCCCCCCTGCACCGCCCAGCGCACGGCGGCCTGGGCCCAGTCGGAGACGGTATCTACGTCCCCAAACCCCGCCAGGCCCATGGCGGGGTCCACCGCCGGGGACCCGGCGTAGCGGTAGAGCATGGTCACCAGCTGTTCCCTGGTCACGTCCCCCTCCGGGTCTGTGCCGTCGGTGAAGCCCTGGGCCACCGCCCAGTCCATGGCCCAGTCGTACCAGAGCGCGCCGCCGACGTCCACCTGCCCGTCCAGCCGGGCCAGCACCGTCACCAGCATGGCGCGGGTCATGTTGTCGTCGGGGGCGAAGCGCCGATCCCCCACGCCCTGGAACAGGTCCCGCCCGGCCACGAAGGCCACACCGCCGGCGTACCAGCTGTCCGGGTCCACGTCGGCGAAGGGGCGGCCGTCGTCGGTCAAAAAGCCCAGGCGGTAGTAGCCCGGCTTGGTGGTGACGGTGCCGGAACCGGAGTAGTTGTTCACATAGACCGCCTGGCCCTCCGCCTCCCGGAGGAAGAACTGGTGGGGCCCCTTGGCCAGACCCTCCACCCGCAGGGTCCCGTCTCCGTCGGTGGTCATGGCGGTGTACTCCCCGTCGTCCACCCGCAGGTGGACGGTCCGGTTCGCCACCGGCAGGGTCTCCCCCTCCCAGGTCTCGGTCTGAACGGGCAGGGCGACGGCGTAGGTCTCCGGGGACCGGTCGTTGGCGACGCGGATGCGGCCCTGGGTCAGGGGATAGGTCAGCGTCCGGGCGCCGTTCTCCGTCTGGGCCCGGAGGTATTCCTCCACCACCAGGTCCTCGCCCCCCAACTCGCTCAGCTGTTCGCCGTCCTTGAGGCCGTCAAAGGTGGCCACATAGTTGTTGGTGGCCAGGAGGAGCCGGGTGGTGTCGTCGCTCCGGGCCAGCTCCGTCCCGTTATCCAGGGTCACCTGGGTGACCTTCCCGCCGGTCTCCCCGGCGGGGTCGTAGGCGTAGGAAAAGCCCCCCACCTGGAGGAAGCTGCCGCTGACCCGCTCCCGGAGGAGCAGGCCGGTCTCGTCCTGGCCGGTCATGGTCAGGCCCGCCTCCAGCGCCGTATACAGCTCCGCGGGGGTCACGGCCAGCACGTCCACAAGGTTGCCGTGGTTGAAGGCGTTCAGGATGTCCCCGCGGGTGACCGACCCCAGGGGCATGGTCTGGCCGATGCCGCCGCCGTTCTCCACGGCGATGACGGGCAGGTCCAGGCCCCGCTCCTCCGCAAAGCTCCGGGCCCCGGCCACGAAGGCGTCGGCGACGAAGTCGCCGTAGGCGGTCTCCACGATGCGGGACTCCACATAGTCGTAGTAGATGTACCCGCCCCAGAGGGGAGCGGTGGTCTCGCACAGGCGCTGCTTCAAAACGGCGTCCTGCCCCTCCTTGATGCCGGCCAGGGTCTTTTCCACCTTGGCGGCGGCGGTCCTGCCGGCGTCGGTGAGCTCGTAGGCCATGGCCTCGTCATAGGTCAGGACCGCGCCCTGGGCGGACACGGCGTCCCCGGAGAACACCAGTTCCACGCGGCCCATGGAGGTCCCGTTGACCCCCGCCTGGACGATGGGGGTGCCCTCGTACTCGTCGGCATAGGTCTGGTGGCTGTGGCCGTCGATGACGGCGGTGACCGCGTCGCAGGCCTCCGGGTCCATGCTGTCCATCAGGGTCATGAGCTGCTTGCTGGTGAGGTCCACGGCGGTCTCATTCTCGCCCATGTGGCAGATCAGCACGATGGCGTCCGTCTTGTCCTCCAGGGCGTGGATGTGGGCGATGGCGGTCTGGATCTCATCCATGAACTCGATGCCGGCCAGCTGGCTGGGGTTGGTGGAGGTGGCGGTGGCCGCGGTGGTCAGGCCGACAAAGCCGATCTTCTTCCCGCCGGCCTGCTTCACGCAGGAGGTCTCCAGCAGGGCCTTGCCGCTGCGCATCACGTTGGCGGCCAG
>CANRBW010000005.1 GCA_947628975.1 uncultured Oscillospiraceae bacterium
CGTCTCCGACGCCTTCGGCGCCGTCCACCGCGCCCACGCCTCCACCGCCGGCGTGGCCGCCTACCTCCCCGCCGTGTCCGGCTTCCTCATCCAGAAGGAGCTGGAGATCATCGGCGGGGCCCTGGCCGCCCCCAAGCGCCCCCTGGTGGCCATCCTGGGCGGGGCCAAGGTCAGCTCCAAGATCGGGGTCATCAACAACCTGCTGGAGATCGCCGACACCGTCATCATCGGCGGCGGCATGAGCTACACCTTCTCCGCCGCCGAGGGCGGCAAGGTGGGCAACTCCCTGCTGGAGGAGGACTGGAAGGACTACGCCGCCCAGATGGTCCAGAAGGCCAAGGACAAGGGCGTGAAGCTCCTGTTGCCGGTGGACACCGTCTGCGGCGACAAGTTCGACGCCGACGCCCAGCAGATCACCGTCAAGGCCGGGGAGATCCCCGACGGCTGGGAGGGGATGGACATCGGCCCCGAGACGGTCAAGCTCTACTGCGACGCGGTGGCCGACGCGGGCACCGTCATCTGGAACGGCCCCATGGGCGTGTTTGAGTTCCCCCGCTTCGCCGTGGGCACCAAGGCGGTGGCCGAGGCCCTGAGCAAGACCTCCGCCATCACCATCATCGGCGGGGGCGACTCCGCCGCGGCGGTCCAGCAGTTGGGCTACGCCGACAAGATGACCCACATCTCCACCGGTGGCGGCGCCAGCCTGGAGTTCATGGAGGGCAAGGAGCTGCCCGGCGTGGCCTGCCTGCTGGACGCTTGACCCGCCCCGGAGCCAAGAGAAAGAGAAAGGGGCTTTCGCCGTTCTCCCGCGCCGCCATGGCGCCGGGCGGAAACGCCACCCCCATCGGGAAAGACAGCGGCCTGGGGCCGCGGATCAAAAGGAAAGGAAGGATCCCCAATGAACCGTCGCTATCGTAAAACCATCATCGCCGGCAACTGGAAGATGAACAAGACCATCTCCGAGACCAAGGCCTACGCCGAGACCATCAAGCCCATGCTGGGCAAGCCCAAGTGGTGCGAGGCGGTGATCCTGGTCCCGCCGGTGAACCTCCAGGCCGCCGTCCGGGCCTTCAAGGACGTGAAGATCAGCGTGGGCACCGAGAACTGCCACTACGAGACCTCGGGGGCCTACACCGGGGAGTGCTCCGCCGACATGGTGAAGGAGGCGGGGGCCAAGTATGTGGTCCTGGGCCACTCTGAGCGCCGGGCCTACTACAACGAGACGGACGCGGACGTGAACAAGAAGATGCACGCCGCCCTGCGCGCCGGCCTGCGGCCCATCCTCTGCGTGGGGGAGAGCCTGGCGGAGCGGGAGCTGGGCGTGACCATGGAGAAGATCACCTACCAGCTCAAGTCCGCCCTGTCCGGCATCACCGCCGAGCAGATCCGCCGGGTGGTGGTGGCCTACGAGCCCATCTGGGCCATCGGCACCGGCAAGACCGCCACCCCCGACCAGGCCGCGGAGGTCTGCGGCGCCATCCGCACCCTCATCCGCAAGACCTACGGCGCGCGGGTGGCCCGGAGCATCTCCATCCTCTACGGCGGCTCCATGAACGCCGGCAACGCCGCGGAGCTGCTGGCCAACGAGGACATTGACGGCGGCCTCATTGGCGGCGCCAGCCTGGACCCGGAGGCCTTCGTGACCATCGTGAACGCCAGCAACCAGGGCTGAGCGCCCGCCTCGCCCTTTTTCGCCCAGGCTTGTCCTGGGCGAAATTTTATCCACGACAAGGAGCGGATCGCTATGAGCAAAAAACCCACTGTACTTGTGATCATGGACGGCTTCGGCCTCACCGCGCCGGACGCGGGCAACGCCGTGGCCGCCGCCCGCACCCCCAACCTGGACGCCCTTTTTGCCCAGAACCCGGTGAGCAAGCTCTCCGCCTCCGGCCTGGACGTGGGTCTGCCGGAGGGGCAGATGGGCAACTCCGAGGTGGGCCACACCAACATCGGCGCGGGCCGGGTGGTGTTCCAGGACCTGCCCAAGATCACCAAGGCCATCCAGGACGGGGACTTCTTTGAAAACCCCGCCTACAAAGACGCCATCCTGGCCGCCAAGGCGGCGGGGAAGGCGGTCCACATCTACGGCCTGATGTCCGACGGCGGCGTCCACAGCCACATCACCCACATCCAGGCGGCGGTGAAGCTGGCCCACGACCTGGGCTGTCCCAAGATCTTCGTCCACTGCTTCATGGACGGCCGGGACGTGCCCCCCACCTCCGGCAAGGGCTTCGTGGCCCGGATGAAGGAGACCTGCGACCAGTACGGTGCCCAGATCGCCACCATCTCCGGCCGGTACTACGCCATGGACCGGGACACCAACTGGGACCGGGTGGAGCGGGCCTACAAGGCCATGGTCTACGGCGAGAGCGACCAGCGCTTCATCGGCGACCCGGTGGGGGCCATGCAGGCCAGCTACGACGCCGGGGTCACCGACGAGTTCGTGGTCCCCGTCATCACCGCCGAGGGCGCCCAGATCGGCGAGGGGGACGCCATCCTCTTTATGAACTTCCGCCCCGACCGGGCCAGGGAGATCACCCGCACCTTCGTGGACCCGGACTTCCAGGGCTTTGTCCGGAAGAAGGGCTTCTTCCCCCTCCACTACGTCTGCACCACCTCCTACGACGCCTCCATGCCCAACGTCACCGTGGCCTTCCCCAAGGAGACCCTGGAGAACATCTTCGGCCAGTACATCTCCGCCCTGGGCCTGACCCAGCTGCGCATCGCCGAGACCGAGAAGTACGCCCACGTCACCTTCTTCTTCAACGGCGGGACCGAGACCGTCTTCCCCGGGGAGGACCGGGTGCTCATCCCCTCCCCCAAGGTGGCCACCTATGACCTCCAGCCGGAGATGTCCGCCCCCGCCGTCACCGACGCGGTGGTGGAGCGCATCGAGAGCGGCGCCTACGACGTGGTCATCCTCAACTTCGCCAACTGCGACATGGTGGGCCACACCGGCGTCTTCGAGGCCGCGGTGAAGGCGGTGGAGACGGTGGACACCGGCGTGGGCCGGGTGGTGGAGGCGGTGAAAAAGATGGACGGGGTGTGCTTCATCACCGCCGACCACGGCAACGCCGAGCAGATGCTCCAGGCCGACGGCGTCTCCCCCCAGACCGCCCACACCACCAACCTGGTGCCCTTCTGCGCCGTGGGCCTGCCCGGGGTGAAGCTCCGGGACGGCCGCCTGTGCGACATCATCCCCACCATGCTGGACGCCATGGCCCTCCCCCAGCCCGCCGAGATGACCGGCCAGAGCCTGCTGGTGAAGTGACCGCCCGCCTGACCGGGAACGTGACAGAGCTGTAAAACAGCGCGAAAAAGACCGTTGACCACCGGCGACCCGCCGCGTCAACGGTCTTTTTTCGCCTTGTGCGCAAGGGAATTGTCAACAAACGGACATTTGAGGAGAACGGGGCGGCGCTATTTTGTCAGCTTCTCCAGGGCCTCACCCTCCACATAGATGGACACCTCGCCGCACTTGGGGCACAGGGCCGCCTTGGGGTAGACCGCCTTCATGCTGAAGCCCTTTTTCCGCAGGACGTTGCCGAAGCCGCCGGTGAAGGAGAAGTCCTCCTCCATGTCAGCCCCACATCTGATACATTTCCGCATGGTCATACACTCCTTTTTATTAATTTTGATGGATGTCCATCACCGGCTCCTTTTGGACCATCAGCGCCATGGAGCCGTATCGCCCCCCACAAATCCCGCAAGCTCCTCGCCGGCGTCGGAGGGGAGGAACTCTATCGCCACGGCATAAAAAATCAGGTCCGCTTTGCGGGGGCCGCCGTTGGTGAAGATGACGTCGGTCTCTCCCATGGCCCACATGGCCACCTCAAACAGGGCCTCTCCGCCCTCGCCGCGGAGGGCGGAGTACACCCTCGCGTCCAGGCGCGCCGCGTCGGGGTCATCCACCGGGGCCGCGGACGTGTCCAGCATTTGCCAGAGCAAGTCCTCATGCTCTTTGACCGTCTCGCCGTCAACTGTGATATGCCGGGTCTCGCCGCTTCCCATAAGGTCGGCCTCTGACCACGGATAGTCTGTCGCGATATGGGGACTGGCGTAGTAGATCTCCAATGTGACCTTCCCCGCGTTTTCCCTCAGCCAGACCCGCCAAGCCCGTCGCTTCCGAAGCCAATAGATCCCCTCCTCTACCAGCGCGACCACAATAAGAGCAACCTGAAACCAAACCGCGCCGGCAGAGATTTTGTTGGCATTCGGAAGATAGGTTTTCAGCCAGTCCTGCGCCCAGAAGCGGGAAATCAGGAAACAGCTCAACAGTATGTAGGTAAAAATTTGGCTGACTACCGCCAGTACGCTGATTTCAGGCCGTCTGGAATTAAATATCAGCAATCCTTTCCGCGCTTTATCGGGAACTCTGACCGCCCAGGCGCTTTCATATGAGGCAATGCGATACGCGGCCGAGCAGGTAAAGACCAGGTATACGACCACAGAGAAGACGCTGTCCGCGACCAAGGACCAATCCAACCCGTTTCACCTCCCTTGTAAATCATTTCCGAACATCAGCGCCCTTTGGTATAAATGTAACACAGCGGCGGGAAAAAGGTCAAGACCGCGGCCTTGCGTTTTCGGGGCGGGGATAGTATACTGGTAGGGAATTCTTTCAAACGGAGGACTCGCCCCCATGGACCTGACCCAAGAGATCGCCCGCCGCAGGACCTTCGCCATCATCTCCCACCCCGACGCGGGCAAGACCACACTGACCGAGAAGCTCCTGCTCTACGGTGGAGCCATCGCCCAGGCCGGCATCGTCAAGGGCAAGAAAAACGCCCGGGCCGCCACCTCGGACTGGATGGAGATCGAAAAACAGCGGGGCATCTCCGTCACAAGCTCGGTGATGCAGTTCCAGTACGAGGGCTTTTGCATCAACATTCTGGACACCCCCGGTCACCAGGACTTCTCCGAGGACACCTACCGCACCCTCATGGCCGCCGACAGCGCCGTGATGGTCATCGACGCGGCCAAGGGGGTGGAGGCCCAGACCCGGAAACTCTTCAAGGTCTGCGTCATGCGGGACATCCCCATCTTCACCTTCATCAACAAGATGGACCGGGAGGCCCGGGACCCCTTCGAGCTGTGCCAGGAGATCGAGCACGAGCTGGGCATCGACACCTACGCCGTCAACTGGCCCATCGGCTGCGGCAAGGAGTTCCAGGGGGTCTATCACCGCGCCCGGCGGCGGATCATCCACTTCACCAGCAACGGCGGAGCCAAGGCCGCCACCGCCACCGAGGCGGCCCTGGACGACCCCGGCCTGGACGACCTCATCGGCCCCGCCCTCCACAGCCGCCTGCAAGAGGACGTGGAGCTGCTGGACGGCGCCTCCTGCGCCTTCGACCTGGACCGGGTCCGCCACGGCAAGCTCTCCCCGGTCTTCTTCGGCTCCGCCCTGACCAACTTCGGCGTGGAGCCCTTTTTGGAGGACTTCCTGGCCATGACCACCCCGCCCCTGCCCCGGCGGGCGGGGGAGGAGACGGTCCAGGCCACCGACCCGGACTTCTCCGCCTTCGTCTTCAAGATCCAGGCCAACATGAACAAGGCCCACCGGGACCGCATCGCCTTCATGCGGGTGGTCTCCGGGAAGTTCGAGGCGGACCAGGAGGTCTACCACGTCCAGGGGGGCAAGGCCCTCAAGCTCTCCCGGCCCCAGCAGCTCATGGCCGCCGAGCGGGAGATCATCTCCCAGGCCTACGCCGGGGACATCATCGGCGTCTTCGACCCCGGCATCTTCTCCATCGGGGACACCCTCTGCGCCAAGGGGAAGAAGTTCCGCTTCGACCCCATCCCCACCTTCGCCCCCGAGCACTTCCAGCGCATCCGCTCGGTGGACACCATGAAGCGCAAGCAGTTCCTCAAGGGGGTGGAGCAGATCGCCCAGGAGGGCGCCATCCAGATCTTCAAGCCCCCCTACACCGGCATGGAGGAGGTCATCGTGGGCGTGGTGGGCACGTTGCAGTTCGACGTGCTGGCCTATCGCCTGAAAAGCGAATACAATGTGGAATTATACACGGAGAATTTGCCGTACTGTTATCTCCGCCTGGTGGGCAACGAGGAGCCGGTGAAGGAGGAGGACCTGAACCTGGGGGACGCCAAGCTGGTGGAGGACTACAAGGGCCACCAGATCGTGCTCTTCACCTCCTTCTGGTCCATCGGCTGGGTCCAGGAGCGCAACAAGGACCTGACCCTGCTGGAGTTCGGCGGCGGCCGGGAGGAGGGCTGACCCCGCCCCTCCGCGGCCGCGCGCCCCGGCGAGCCGAAAAAGCGGGCAGGGAAGCGGCCGGACCCCTTCCTTGCCGTCCGTCAAAAAGCCCCGGCGACTCTCAGAGTCGCCGGGGCCTTCCTCATCCTTCTTTCCCCGCGGGGGTCACTGGGCCTCGACCTCCACGTCGTCGCACTTGGGCGCCAGCTCATGGTTCAGCCACAGCAGCTTCATGTGGTCCCAGTTCTTCCCCACCGAGACGGCCAGCCGGTCGGCGCGGATCAGCTTGACGCCCTGGAAGCGGCCGTCGGCGCCCCAGAGGGAGACGAACACATAGTCCGCGGCGGCCAGGTGGTTGTCCGTGTTGGTGATCCGCAGGGTCCCGGTGCTGTCTAGGGTCCAGGTCACCTGCTGACCCGTCGCGCCCAGGTTGCCGCTGTCCACCACGGCGGCCTCCACGGTGACGGTATAGGTGCCCCGCTTGCCGGAGCCGTCCCTGGCCGTGGCGGTGATGACCGTCTCGCCGGGGCCTACGCCGGTGACCAGGCCGGTGGTGGAGACGGTGGCGACCTGGGGCCGGCTGGAACTCCAGGTGAGGGTCTTCACCGTGGCCTCCGCCGGCAGGACCGCGGCGTTGATTTGCAGGGTCTTGCCCATCTCCACCTTGCTGCTGCTCGCCGACAGGGTCACCGAGCTCACCAGCACCCGGTCGTCGTCCTCCCGCTGGGTCTCGGTGATGGTGACCACATGGATGCCCACGCCGCGGCCGCCGAAGCCGGTGGCGGCGACGCCGGTCTCCTGGGCGACCTCCGCCTCGGTGACGTCCGGCGAGACGATCTTGTAGGTGCCCACGGGCAGGTTTTCAAAGGTGACGGTGGTGACGCCCGTCCCGTGGATGGCCTCCACGTTGTGCCCGGCCGTGTCGTCCACACGCTGGCCGTCACCGTCCAGCAGGGCGACGACGGAGTAGTTGCCGCCCCCGGTGGAGGAGAGTTCCAGCTTCACGGTATTGGTGGGATTGCTGATGGAGAACACCAGGGCGCTGCCCCCCTTGGCGGCCGTGGTCAGATAGGTCTTGTTGCTGCCGATCCGCCAGGTCCCGCCCACGGGATCCAGGGTAAAGGCGTTCTCCGTCTTGGTCTCCGTCTTGGTCTTGGTCTCGATCTCGGTCTTGTCGGCCTCGGTCACAGCGCCGTCATGGGTCTTGCCGGTGTAGTCGTTGGCGACGAATTGCCGCTCCGTCTTGGTCACGCCGGTCACATGGACGGTGCAGGTGGCGGTGTAGCCCCCGTCCCTGGTGGTGGCGGTGATGGTGGCGGTGCCGGGCGTCTTCCCCGTGACCAACCCGGTGGTGGCGACCACCGAAGCCACCTCCGGATTCTCCGTGACCGCCCAGGTCACGCTCTTGTTGGTGGCGCTAGAGGGCTCCACCGTGGCGGAGAGATGGACGGTGCTGCCCTGGTCCACATAGACCACGTCCTCCTCCATGGTGATCCCGGTCACCGCCACGACGCTGGGCGGCTCCGGCGTATCCTGGCCGCTGGCGTCGGGGTTATAGCCCACGGACTCCCGCAGTCCGCACATCTCGCACGCGCCGCCCACGTAGTGGTGGCCGATCTTGGGGATCTCCCTGGTGTCGGTCTCGCCGCAGGAGCACCGCGCCGTCTCCAGACCGGGCATCGTGCAGGTGGCCTCGCGGGTCTTGACGTAGCTGCCGAAGCTGTGGACGTGGGGCTCCACATGTTTGGCCGCGGCGGTGATGGTCAGGTGGCTCAGGGTGCCGTCCTTCCAGGTGGCCGGGCCGCCGTCCTTGCCGGGCTGCATATTGTTGGGCTCGATGAAGTAGACGCCGGCGGGGAGGTCCGTCGCCGTGCCCGCGTCGTTCATCACGGCGGCTCCGGCCTCGTTCACCAGGGCAATCCCGCTGCCGGTCATGGTGATGTCAAAGGGCTCGCCCACCTGGAACACGATGTTCTGGCCGGTGGTCCCGTCGCCGTCCTTGCCGAACTTCAGCGCGCCGCTGCTGACGCCCGAAATGTTGAAGACGATGTTGCCCTTGGTGCCGCTGGCGGAGATATAGGAGCCCATATCCTCGTTAAAGGGGAGCGCCACGTTCCCCGTGGGGGTCCGGTCGGCGAGGACCACGCTGGCGTCTACCTCCTCCGGGGTGACCACCTGGGCCTTCATCGGCCCGGCGTAGGCCAGGACGTTGGCCCTGGCGGTGATGTGGTCCTTGTCCAGCTTGTAGTCGCCGTTGGGGATGTAGCTCATCTCGCTGTGCATCTCGAAGTCCTTATAGAGGTTGTTCGACGCAGCCGTCGTTTTCCGGTCCGTCACCGTGACCAGCGAGTTTGATTCCGTGTCTTCGATACAGCCCCGCAGCGCGTCGTTGTAGCTCTTGATAGTGCCGGGGCTTTTTGCATCGATCCTCCGCGGCGCCTTGCACATCTGGAAGGAGTTGTACTCCGAGAAGATGTAGCCGTCCACCCGGGGATTCATGGCGTAGCTGATCTGGTTTTCGAAAATGCAGTTGTAGATGTGCACATTGGCCTTCCGGTCCAAGGGTCCGCGGGATTCGCAGTTCTTATAATAGTTGTGGTGCCAGGTGATGTGGTGCTGGGTCCCGTTGGCCTCGCTGTCGCCGGAGCCGATCAGGTTGGTCTTGTGGTAGCCCTCGTAGTAGCAGTAGTCCATGGTGAAATACTGGCCCCGCTTGAAGTCGCAGGCGCCGTCGCCCTGGGCCTTGTCGCTCTCGGCGGGGTGGGTGATGTTGGGGACATAGAAGGCGCAGTTGTGGACCCAGCCCCGCTCCACGTCGTAGGCGACGCTGCCCTCCTGCTGACCCTCCATGCCGATGCAGTCCTCGGGGACGTTGCGGAAGGACAGGTTGCGGACCTCGAAGCTCTCGCCCAGGTTGGGATAGCCCTTGCTGGCCATGAAGTGGAGGCCCCAGCCGTCCATACAGGCGTCGGTGCCGATGCCCTCCACCGTCACGTCCCTGGCGTCCTTCATCCGGGCCATGCCGCCGTTGTCGCCCACGGTGCCGCCGTAGTCCAGACTGTCGAAGACGGTGGTGCCCTCGGGGTCGGTCACGTTGCCCACGATCCGGACCACCAGCGGGATCTCCGCCTGGGCCAGCTTCTTCAGAATGTCCTGGTTGGTGTTGGCCTTGCCGCCCTTGCTGGTCTTGCCGCCGCCGGAGTCCATGCCGGCGGTGTTGAGGATGTTGCCGATGCCGGTGACGGTGGTGCCGTCCGGCGCGGTGACGGAGACGTCGTTTTTGTTCTCATCGGTTACGTAGAGGACGATGGCGTTCTCCTTCAAAATGCCGTCGTCCCGGTAGGCGCCCACGCCCTCGGTGTAGTTCCAGTGGGCGTAGCCGGAGCGGTCGTACTCCATGACCTCAATGCCGGTGGCGGTGTAGGACATATTCCCGCTGGTGGTCACCAGCAGGGAGTAGGTCCCGGCGGGGAGACCGGGAATGTCGATGCGCACGCCGGTCTCGCCGTCGGCCAGGTCCGCGTCCCGCACCAGATACTCCAGGCCGTCGTCATCCAGCGCGCCGGAGAGCGGCCCGCTGTAAACCACCTGGGTCACCTGCTTCGCGCTCACGCCGTCGATCTCGGCGTAGAGGGTCTCGAACCAGCCCCCGGCGTTCATCTCCGCGCTGTCCATGGTGGTGCCGCAGCCGTTCCGGCACATCCGGGTCACTGGGTCAAAGTCGTGCCCCTTGGCGGGGATCTCCGTATAGTTTTCCTTCTCCTGGCAACGGGAGCACTTCCGGTGGGCGTTCCAGCCCACGGTGGTGCAGGTGGCCTCCTTCGCCTGGACATTCTCCCAGGCGTGGCCCTGGGCGTTGACCTCCTTCTGCTGGGTGGCGTCGCAGTTGGGCTCCTCGCAGCCCCAGGTCTCCGTGCCGCTGGCGGTGCAGGTGGCGGTGGTGCGCAGCAGCTTGGTATAGCGGTGCTCGTGCTCCTTGGGCAGGAGCTTGCCGCAGGTGTCGCACTCGCCGTTGTTGTCGCTGTCCGTATGATTGCCGGTGGCGGGGATGGTATCACCGCCGGTCAGGATCGTCTCGCACACCGAGCACATGGTGCCCCCCTCCTGGCCGGGCTCGGAGCAAGTGGGGGCGGTCCCCTCAAAGGGCACCGAGGTGTGGGGCTTCATGGGGGTTTCCACGGTGTCCGTCTCGCCGCAGATCTCGCAGGTACGGGTCATGGTGCCGGTCTCGGTACAGGTGGCGCTGTCCTCCGACCACGAGCCCCATTGATGGTTCTCGCAGGGCGGAATGGCGGGGGTGTACTCCAGCTTCAGGGCGTAAATATTGCTGTTATCCGCCCCCATGGAGTACTCGACCCCCCCGATCAGGTCCACCGTCAGCACGCGGGGGTTGGCGGCCATGGCGATCTTATCAGTTTCCGCCTTGTTTGCTCCGGGATGTACATAGGTGACCCGCAGGGTGCCGCCGGTAGCGCTGCCGTCATCCCTGGCCAGGGTGACCGTCAACTTCCCGTCGGAGGGCGGGGTGAAGACCACGTCCCCCTGCTTTTGCGCCAGCAGGATGCCGTGGGTATACTTGGCGTAATCCCCCGTCAGCTGGGTCCGTTTGGCGGGATAGGCCACCACGGATTCATTGATGGCGTAAAAGCTGTTGGTGGTGTTCTGCCTCTGGGTGAAATCATGCACATAATCCTCTTGGGAGGCCGCTGGGACAGCGGCCTCCTCAGACCGGCCGGTCTGAGGGCGCATGGTCCCCACCTCGGCGGGGACCTCCTCTGGGATCTCCTGGGCCGCCTCCCCCAGCAGGGGCATGGCCGCCCACGCGGGGACCACCGCCAGGCCCACCATCAGCGCCAGCGCGCACAGCAGGCCGATCCACCTTCTCGCTTGATTCCGCATAGCCGGATCCCATCCTCTCTTATCGATTCGTGGCGGCGGCCCCTCCGGGCCCCCGCCTCCACACTGGAATATCCTCTATCTTAGTGCGATTTTCCCAAAAAGTCAATCCACTTTCCAAAACTTTTTGCCAAAAGCGCCAGAGCTATTTCATGTTTTTTCCAGCCCGGCCGGAAAAAAGGCGGCCCGGCGCTCCGAGGAACGCCGGGCCGCGCGGGGGGGACGAGGGGAAAAGCGCCCCCCGGAAGTCGGTCACGGGAACGGGGGAGGGGTCCCCCGGCGGTCAGTTGCCGTAGACGGTGGCGGCCGCGCTCATGGGCTGGTCCTTGGCGCCCAGCCAGAACAGCTTCATCTTGGCGGCGGTGGCGCTCACCGCGGTGGTGGTGTCGGAGGCCAGCACCTTCACCCCCGTCATCCGGCCGGCGGCGTCATAGGTGGCGGCCATCACCTGGTCGCCGGCTTCCATCCCGGTGACGGTCAGCTGGCCGGAGGCGTAGCTCCACTCCAGGTCCCGGTCCGCGCCGTCCATGACGTTGGGGGTGGGGGTGGTGCCGCCCTGGCCGCCGCCGCCCTCGCCGCCGCCTTCGCCGCCGCTCGCGGGCGCGGCCTCGGTGACGGTGATGGTCATCACCCGGGCGGCATAAGCGACGCCGTCGTCGGAGGTCACCAGATACTCCCCGGCCTCCTCCGCGGTCACGGTGGTGGTAAAGCCCTTCCCATCCTTGCTCTCGGTGGACAGCACGGTGCCGTCCTTCTTCTTGACGGCCAGCGTCGTGGTCTGCCCCTCCTTGGGCGAACCCCATTCCACCTTGATGGTGGCGGGCGCGTTGGTCACGGTGAAGCTGATGCCGTCGGTGCCGTTCTTGGGCATTTCAAAGAACTCCGCCCGGGTGCCCTCACAGTTGCCTTTGTCGCTCGCGTGGCGCTTGATCACTTTGCCATTGGCGTGGAAGTAGTTTCCGGTTTCGTCCTCCATCTCGTTCGCCTCTAAATCAGAGGACTTGTTTTCATTATACACCTTGGTCATGGTAAAGTCGCTGGCTTTCAGGGAATAGCTGGTGCCGGTGGAGCCGGAGCCGCCGCCAGTGGAACCGCCGCCGGTGGAAGAGATGGTGGCGCCGCAGACAGAGCACTTGCCGGTGCCGTCATCGGTGTGATGACCGGCGATCTGCCGTGTCTTGCCGGTCGGCTGGCCACAGCTGGTGCAGTATTCCGTCTCCTCGCCGGGGATCAGAGCCTGGGTCTCAGGGTTGCAGCTGCCGGGGGTGGTCTCTTTCCAGTACGTCACATCATGGGTGTGCTCACCGGAGATGGCGCCGTCCACCGTGCCGCCCACCTTCACCAGAGAGCTCTTGTAGCCGTTGATCTTCTCCGCCAGCTCGGGGGTGGGCTGAATGTGCTTATGCGAGCTGTCATAAACGTCGCTGTTGTCCTGGATCTGGTAGTCGAAGTCGCTGCCACCCTGACGGCCCGCCTCGGCCTTGACAATGGTGGGGACATCCGCCGCATTGTCCAACTTATACGTGTAGAAGCCAGGGTCGGTGTCGAAGTTGTTATACCCGGTGCCGCCCTTCTTGGCCTTTACCTCGGCGGGCACTTTCTCGTCCTTGGTCCCGGCGTCATAGTAGTCAAATTCAGTGTGGTCCTGAGAGTAGGGGACCGGGGCCTTTCCGCCCTCGATGTAGTTGCCGAAGGCTTTGATCATGCCGCCGTCCTCGCCGGAGAAGGTGCCGCCGTCGCTGCCCTGCTCGGAGATGAGCATGGGGTGCTGGCAGTTGCGGAAGTAGTTGTTCTCTACGAAGATGCTGGAGCCAGTGGTGGCGCCCACGCCGTGCTTGGCGTTGTCGTCATAGTAGTTGTTGTAGACGTGGCAGTGGTCGGTGTAACGGACGCGGGGATGGCGGGAGTCGGAGTGGTCGAACCAGTTGTGGTGATAGGTCAGATAGTCCATGTTGTCATCCAGGCCACACAGGCACGCCTTCCCGCTGTCCCAGAAGTGGTTGTAGGACAGCGTGGCATGCTTGACGCCCTTGGTGTCCAGGGAGCCGTCGCCCTTGGCCTGGTCGGCGTCGCCCGCTTTCATACCGTAGAAGATGTCGCAGTTGTGGACCCATACGTATTCGCAGGCCGGCTGGAAGCCGATGCTGTCCGCCTCGTCGGAGTTGCAGTTCATGCTGCCCAGGTTGCGAACCTCCACTTCGTTGACATTGCAAAAGCGCAGGCCGATGCCGTAGAGCACCGCGTCGTTGCCCACGCCCTCAATGGTGAGCGGGGCCTTGGCCTCCTTATAGCAAATATCGCCCTTGTAGTCTTTATTGTTCAGGGAGGTCGCGGCTCCTTCATGGTTTGTGCCGGTGATCTCCAGGCCGGAGTACTGGCCCGGCAGATGGGCCTTGGCGCCCGAGTAGTCATTGGCGACCGTGCCGATGATACGGATGCAGAGGGGATCGGTCTCCTTCCCCTTCTTATAGGCGTCCAGAATACCGGGAAGACCGATAACCTCGGTGTCTTCTCCCTTGCCCTTTACATCGACTCCCAGCTTGACGGTGCTGGCGGTCTCCTGGGTGATGTAGACCACCTTGGCGTTTTCCTTCAGCGTGCCGTCCATGTTGTAGGCGCCGGGTTCGTGACCGTCCGCGAACGCGTAGCCGGAACGGTCATAGGCCGTGACCGTCAGATCCTCGGTGGTCATGGTCGCGCCGGTGTTGGCCGTCACCTTGATCTGATAGGTGCCCGCTTTCAGGCCCAGGGCGTCCACCCGCATATAGCCGGGGTACTGGCGGATCAGCTCATCGTCCAGCTGTGTCTCCTTACCGGCGGAGTCAATGATGGAGGCCGTGTACTTGCTGACGCCCTCGGCGGGCTTCCACGTGGCGTAGGCGCTCTCATGCTGACCGGCGGCGTTCATAAAGCCGCCCGCCGCGGCCAGGTCAGCGGAGGAATCGTCCACAGCCGCGCTGTGGACGGCGGCTCCTGGAGCCGCCGCCTCCGCGGGTACCTCCGCCGTCTCCCCCAGCAGGGGCATGGCCGCCCCGGCGGGGAGAATGACCAGGCCCGCCGTCAGCGCCAGGGCGCACAGCAGGCTGACCCACTTTTTGGTTTGACTTTTCATAGCTGGTTCCTTCCTCTCCTGATGATCGTTCCGGCGGCGCCCGGCCCCCCGGCCGAACCTCCACCACTTAACAAAAAACTACTATATAGCTTAGTGCGAACTGTCCAAAAAGTCAATCCCTCTCCCGGAATTTTTTGCGTAACCCCACAGATTTTTTCGCCCCAGGCGCGAAAAAAAGGGGAGGGGTCGCCCCCTCCCCCTCTCCGGGCGGAAAAAAGGAGGGGCCCGCGCCCCTCCTTTTGTCGGTTCAGTCCGCCGCCGCGCGGAGCCGGGTCAGCGCCCGGTAGAGCTTGGCCCGGGCCAACTCCAGCTCGGCGCTGTCCTTGGCGGCCTGGATCTTCTGGCGGGCCTTTTCCTCCGCCTTCTGGGCCCTGGCCTTGTCGATGTCCTCGGCCCACTCGAAGGTGGTGGCCACCAGCCGCACGTCCTCCCCGGTCACCGACAGCATCCCCCCCGCGCAGGCGGCGCGGCGGCGCTGGTCGCCGGGCAGGACCACGGTGGCCTCCCCGATCCCCAGGGCGGTGACGTAGGGGGCGTGGCGGGGCAGGATGCACACGTCCCCGCCCTTGGCCCGGACGATGAGCTTTTCCGCCTCCCCGTCGTAGAAGCTGCCGTCGGGGGTCACGATCTGAAGATGAAATGTCATGGTCATCACCCTTTCCTGGAGGGGGTGGGCGGCCGTTACAGGCTCTTGGCCTTCTCCACGGCCTCCTCGATGGTGCCCACCATGAGGAAGGCGGACTCGGGCAGGTCGTCGTGCTGGCCGGCGATGATCTCCTTGAAGCCCCGGATGGTCTCCTTCAGGGGGACGTACTTGCCCGCCATGCCGGTGAACTGCTCGGCCACGCTGAAGGGCTGGGAGAGGAAGCGCTGGATCTTTCTGGCCCGGGAGACGGTGAGCTTATCCTCCTCGCTGAGCTCGTCCATGCCCATGATGGCGATGATGTCCTGGAGCTCCCGATAGCGCTGGAGGATGCGCTGCACCTCGCGGGCGACCTGGTAGTGCTCGCTGCCCACCACGTCGGGGGTGAGGATGCGGGAGGTGGAGTCCAGCGGGTCCACGGCGGGGTAGATGCCCATCTCGGAGATGGCCCGGCTCAGCACCGTGGTGGCGTCCAGATGGGCGAAGGTGGTGGCCGGCGCGGGGTCGGTGAGGTCGTCGGCGGGGACGTACACCGCCTGGACCGAGGTGATGGACCCCTTCTTGGTGGAGGTGATGCGCTCTTGCAGGGCGCCCATCTCGGTGGCCAGGGTGGGCTGGTAGCCCACCGCGGAGGGCATCCGCCCCAGCAGGGCGGAGACCTCGCTCCCCGCCTGGGTGAAGCGGAAGATATTGTCGATGAACAGCAGCACGTCCTGGTTCTCCCGGTCCCGGAAGTACTCGGCCATGGTCAGCCCCGACAGGGCCACCCGCATTCTGGCTCCGGGGGGCTCGTTCATCTGGCCGTAGACCAGGGCGGTCTTGGCGATGACGCCGGACTCCTTCATCTCGTTGTAGAGGTCGTTGCCCTCGCGGGTCCGCTCCCCCACGCCGGTGAAGACGGACAGACCGCCGTGCTCCTTGGCCACGTTGTTGATCAGCTCCATGATCAGCACCGTCTTGCCCACGCCCGCGCCGCCGAACAGGCCGATCTTGCCGCCCTTGGCGTAGGGGCAGATCAGGTCCACGACCTTGATCCCGGTCTCCAGGATCTCGGTGGTGGACTCCTGCTCGTCATAGGCGGGGGCGGGCCGGTGGATGGGCCAGCGCTCCACCCCCTCCGGGGCGGGCATCTCGTCCACCGGGTCGCCCAGCAGGTTAAAGATCCGGCCCAGGCAGGCGTCCCCCACCGGCACGGTGATGGGGGAGCCGGTGTCCACCGCCTTGGCCCCGCGGACCAGGCCGTCGGTACTGGACATGGCGATACAGCGCACCACGTCGTCGCCGATGTGCTGGGCCACCTCCAGGGTGATGGTCTCCTCCCCCTTCTCCACGGTGATGGCGTTGAGCAGGTTGGGCAGATGGCCGTCGGGGAACTTGATGTCCAGCACAGGCCCAATGATCTGGGTCACCGTGCCGATGTTCTGGCTACTCATAGGCGTCTCTCCTTACACTCTCGGAAATGGGGGCCTCACGCCTCGGCGCCGGCCACGATCTCCGTGATCTCCTGGGTGATGGCCCCTTGCCGGGCCCGGTTGTACTTGAGGGACAGGTCCTCGATCATCTCGCCGGCGTTCTTGCTGGCCGCGTCCATGGCGGTGCGGCGGGCGCCCAGCTCGCTGGCCAGGCTCTCCGCCACCGCCCCCCACAGCAGCCCGCCCACATACTCCGGCACGATGGCGTTATAGACCGCGGCGGCGGAGGGTTCGTACTCGATGAGGCTCTGGGCCTTCTCCCGGCGCTCCGACCGGTCGTGGTGGATGGGCAGGACCCGCACCACCTCCGGCTGCTGGGACAGCATGGAGACGAACCGGGTGTAGCCCACATACAGCGCGTCGAACTCGCCCTGGCGGAACCGGTCGCACAGCAGACGGGCCATGGAGAAGCAGTCCCGCAGGGTGATGGCCTCCACCGAGGCGTAGTCCCCGCTCAGGCTCTCCACCGCCCGGCGGGCGCAGTATTCCACCGCCTTCTTCCCCACGGGCAGGGCGCAGACCTGTCCCTGGCCCATGTGCTCCCACACCGCCTTGAACAGGTTGTTGTTGTACCCGCCCGCCAGGCCCCGGTCCCCGGCGATGACCACATAGCAGGCCCGCTCCCCCTTCTCCTCCCGGACGAAGGGGGAGGAGAAGTCGGTGTTGGTCAGGGCGATGTCCGCCAGGGTCTGGCGCAGGGTGGTGAAGTAGGGCCGGGTGGACTCCGAGCGCTCCTTGGCCCGGCGCAGCTTGGAGGAGGCCACCAGCTCCATGGCCTTGGTGATCTGCATGGTGCTCTCCACGCTCTTGATGCGCAGTTTGATGTCCTTCATGGATGAAGCCGCCATGGCCCCTCACCTCCTTTTTTACGCGTGGGTGTTCTGGAACCGCTGGGTGAACTCCTCCAGGGCCTTCTCCAGGGCGGCCTTGGTGGCGTCCTCCAGCTTGCCGGAGGACCGGATGGGCTCCAGCACGTCGCCGTCGTGGAGGTTGCGCATATCCTCGTACAGCTCCTGCTCGTAGGCGGCGATCCGCTCCACCGGCACCTGGGCCAGGTAGTCGTGGGTGACGGCGTAGAGGATGCAGACCTGGAGCTCCACCGGCACGGGGGAGTTGCGGTCCTGCTTCAGCACCTCCACGATCCGCTCGCCCTGGGCCAGGCGGCGCTTGGTGTCGGCGTCCAAATCGGAGCCGAACTGGGCGAAGGACTGGAGCTCCCGGTACTGGGAGTAAATCAGCTTCAGCGTGCCCGCCACCTGCTTCATGGCCTTGATCTGGGCGTTGCCGCCCACCCGGGAGACCGAGATGCCCGGATTCACCGCCGGCATGATGCCGGAGTGGAACAGCTCCGTCTCCAGGAAGATCTGGCCGTCGGTGATGGAGATGACGTTGGTGGGGATATAGGCCGACACGTCCCCGGCCTGGGTCTCGATGATGGGCAGGGCGGTCAGGCTGCCGCCGCCGTGGTCGGGGTCCAGCCGCGCCGCCCGCTCCAGCAGGCGGGAGTGGAGGTAGAACACGTCGCCGGGGTAGGCCTCCCGTCCGGGGGGCCGGCGGATGAGCAGGGAGAGGGCCCGGTAGGCCACGGCGTGCTTGGACAGGTCGTCATAGATCACCAGCACGTCCTTGCCCTGGTCCATGAAGTACTCGCCCATGGCGCAGCCGGCGTAGGGGGCGATATACTGCACCGGGGCCAGCTCCGAGGCGGAGGCGGAGACCACGATGGTGTAGTCCATCGCCCCGGCCAGGGTGAGGTTTTCCACCAGCTGGGCCACGGTGGAGCGCTTCTGGCCGATGGCCACATAGATGCAGATGACCCCCTGGCCCTTCTGGTTGATGATGGTGTCGGTGGCGATCACCGTCTTGCCGGTCTGGCGGTCGCCGATGATCAGCTCCCGCTGGCCCCGGCCGATGGGGATCATGGAGTCGATGGCCTTGATCCCCGTCTGAAGGGGGACGGACACGCTCTTGCGCTGGATGATGCCGGGGGCCTTGCGCTCGATGGGCCGGGTCTCGGTGGTCTCGATGGGGCCCTTGCCGTCGATGGGCTGGCCCAGGGCGTTGACCACCCGGCCGATCATGGCCTCCCCCACCGGGACGGAGACCACCCGGCCGGTGCGCTTGACCGTGTCCCCCTCCTTGATGCCCTCGTCGGAGCCCAGCAGCACGATGGCCACGCTGTCCTCCTCCAGGTTCAGGGCCATGCCGAACTCGCCGTTGGGGAACTCCACCAGCTCGTTGGCCATGCACTTCTCCAGGCCGTAGGCCCTGGCGATGCCGTCGCCCACCAGGATGACGGTGCCGGTCTCGGCGCTCTCGATCTTCTTTTCGTAGTTCTTGATCTGGCTTTTGATGATCTTGCTGATGTCTTCCGGTTTCAGTTGCATCGTCTCACCAACCTTCCAATGGTTCCCGTCACTGGGTCAACAGCCGGCGCAGGGCGTCCAGCCGGCCGGCGGCGGTGCCGTCCAGCTCCCGGCCCTGGCAGCGCAGCTTGACGCCGCCCAGCACCGCGGGGTCCAGCCTGCTGTGGAGCTCGATGGTCTTGCCCGTCTTGGCCGCCAGCTTCTGGCGCAGGGCGTCCTGCTGGCTGTCGGTCAGGGGCACCGCCGAGATGACCTCCACCGGCAGGATGCCCCGCTGGGCGTAGACCAGGGTCCGGAACTGCTCCAGACACCCGGCGCTGAGGCCCAGGGCGGAGCGCTCGCAGAGGAGCTTCAGCAGGTGCAGGACGTAGGGGTGGACCCCCTCGAAGGCCTGGTCCAGCAGGCCCAGGCGCTCCTCCTTGGGCAGGGCGGGGTTCTGCACCAGGGTCAGGTATCCCGGTTCCGCCCGGAAGGCCTCCACCGCCAGCGTCAGCCCCTCCATCACCTGGTCCACGCAGTTCTCCTCGTCGGCCAGGGCGTAGACGGCGTCGCCGTACTCCTTCTCCAGGGCGGTCATGTCTCGTCACCCACGTGGCTGATAAAGTCGTCGATCAGGTCCCGGTGGGCCTTGGGGTCGATCTCCTTCTCCACCACCATGCCGGCCAGGTCGATCACCAGCTCGGAGATGTCGCCCTTCAGCTCGCTGGCCGCCTTGCGCCGCTCGTTCTCGATCTCGGCGTCCGCCTTGGTCTTCATGGCGGCGGCCTCCGCCCTGGCGGCGTTGACCAGCTCCTCGCTGCGGGCGGTGGCCCGGTCGGTGGCGGTCTTGACGATCTGGGACGCCTCCGCTCTGGCGCCGGAGAGGCGGGTCTCGCACTCCTGGCGCATGGCCTCCGCCTCGCCCTGGGCCTTCTCCGCCTTGTCGTAGGTCTCCTCGATCTGCTCCCGGCGCTGGCGCAGGATCTTCTGCACCGGCTTGAACAGCAGCTTCTTCACGCCCAGGGTCAGGATCAGCAGGTTACAGAGCTGGAAGATGAGGGTCCACGGCGCGACGGTCACCAAATCTTGAAATTCTTTCATACCGCTTCCTCCTTATGGCAGGAAAAACAACGCGCCTCGCGAAAAACGCGCCGCGGGGCGCTTTAGAGCATCCCCGTGAAGATGCCGGGCGCCACAAAGATGAGCAGCAGGCCGGTGACGAAGCCGTAGATACCGGTGGTCTCGGCGATGGCGCAGCCCAGCAGCATGGTGGAGGTCACGTCGCCCTTGCACTCGGGCTGGCGGCCGATGGACTCCAGGGCCTTGCCCACGGCGTAGCCCTCGCCGATACCGGGGCCGATACCGGCGATCAGCGCCAGACCGGCGCCGATGGCGCAACCCGCTAAAATGATCGCTTTTGCCAGTTCCATAAAGAGATCCTCCTAACAAAAAATTTTTTGTCCTTATTTTTCAGCGCCCCACGGGGCGGAAAAAACCGGTCATTCCTCCGCCGCGTTGGCGATGTAGAGGGTGGTGAGCATACAGAAGATGAACGCCTGCATGAAGCTGGAGAACAGATCGAAGTAGACGCTCAGCACCGCGGGGATGCCCACCTGGAGCACCGGGATGTCCAGCACCGTCCCCGCGTACCCAAGGGCCCCCAGGACCCCCAGGGCCACGGCCACCACGCCCACCACCTTCCGGGGCAGCTTGTTGCCCTTAAAGCCGGTGATCAGCATGGCCACGCCCAGGGCGGCCAGGATGAGGGGGAGGAAAACGGTGCCGGACAGCAGACCGATCACCGCGGTAGAGGCGGCGGCCAGGGCGGCGTACACCAGGGAGGTGATCACGCTGCCCGAGACGATGTTGCCGAAGTGACGGAAGGCCATGGAGATGGGCGTGGCCAGCTCCGAGAGGATGTTGAAGGGGGTGAGCACCGGGATGGGCTGGGTGAAGCCCTTGAGGTAGCCCCCCACGCCGCCGGTGCGCATTTTCGTGTAGGTGATGAGCACGAAGACCATCAGCGCCCAGGACAGGGGGGTGTTCAGGTCGCTGGTGGGGGGGAAGAGCCCGAACAGACTCAGCAGGCTGGACAGCAGGGAGGAGGCGAACAGCGCCGCCGTCAGCGGGCCGTAGTAGGCGAACCGCTCCCCCATGTTGCCGTTGACGAAGTTCTGGGCGGTCTCCACCAAAAACTCCGCCACCACCTGCCTCTTGCTCACCGCCCGGACCCGGAGGTCCCGGGTGAGGAAGAAGCACACCCCCAGGATGAGCAGGGTGAGCCCCAGGGAGTAGACCATGGTCTCGGTGATGGGGATCCCGCCCAGCACCGGGATGGTGAAGAAGATCCGGGGGCCGTGAATATCCACATTCATACCGGTTCATCATCTCCTTTTGTCGTCTCCGCTCTCCCCTTGTCCGGGCGGTATACCCCCATCAGCTGCATGGCCAGGATGGTCAGCCGGGGAAAGAGCAGGGGGATCACGGCGGCGGGCCAGACGAAGACCGGGAGCTTCACCGCCAGCACCACCACCAGGAGCATCAGCAGCATCCGCAGGGTGTAGGACCCACGGAGCTTCAGCTTGGCCCGCTTCTCGTCGCCCTCGGCGGCGATCTTCTGGACCGTCAGCCCCAGCAGGAAGAAGTTGGCCACCGCGAAGCCGCCGCCCAGCAGGTTCCCCCACAGCACACCCGGCTCCCACCGGCCGATGGCCAGGTAGACCAGGTGCATCACCGCGGAGAAGGCCAGCACGCCCAGGGCGATGTGCCCGGTCTCCCGCCGGGTGGCCTCTTGCACTCGCATGGCAACGCTCCCTTTCGCGGGGGTCCCCGGCCGCCGGCCAGACGCCCCCAAGTACCATCTATTATAAATAAACCCCCCACTCAATGCAAGGGGATTTTTGGCGGTTTTGATAATTTTCTCGTTTTTCGCCCCGTTTCTCCCCGAAGCCCCCGCCCTCTGGGGCCTCCGTCCCCCGCCGCGGAAAAAAGGGGTTGACAAACCCCTTCGCTTTGGATATAATCTTTGTTGCCCTGTTGCGGGAGCCATGGCGGCGTAGCTCAGTTGGCTAGAGCACTCGGTTCATACCCGGGGTGTCACCGGTTCAAATCCAGTCGCCGCTACCAAAGCTAAAAACGCGGCGCGGAGGCCGTGCCGCGTTTTTAGCCCCCCCTCAGCGGACGCGGCGTTTTCGCCCCAGGCGGAAACAAAGCGGAGCCTGGCTGTCCCAGCCCTTGGCCAAAATCGGAGCCCAGCGCAGCGGGTCCGATTTTGAGAGGAAGAACGGCTCAGCGGATGTGCAGTTTTCGCCCCTCGGGCGGAAACGGAACGGAGCCTGGCTGTTGCCCCTGCCCTTCAACAAAATCGGAGCCCAGCGAAGCGGGTCCGATTTTGAAAGGAAGAACAGCCTGGCGGATGTGGAGTTTTCGCCGCCAGGCGGAAACGGAACGGAGCCTGGCTGTTCTGACGCCGGCCCGGTGGTCAAGCGGTTAAGACTCCGCCCTTTCACGGCGGCAACACGGGTTCGAGTCCCGTCCGGGTCACCAATTTTTTGATATGGAGGCTTAGCTCAGCTGGTAGAGCGCTCGCCTCACACGCGAGAGGTCACAGATTCGAGTTCTGTAGTCTCCACCACGAAAAGCACCTGGCTTTGGCCGGGTGCTTTTTCGTTCGGCGATGGACTTTTTCGCGGTCGGGTGGTATCATGGGAATTGGCAAGCGGGCGGCGGGGCGACAAGCGAAGCGGAGGAGGAGATGTTCTTGTGAAAAAGTTCTTGACGCCGTTGGTATGTTTCGTCCTTTTCGCGTCTCTCCTGGCGGCCTGCGGGGCAGCGGGCGGCGGGGCGGCAAAGGCGCTGGGCCTTGACCTGTCCGGCGGGAGAGAGATCTCAAATTACGATACTCATGGCGGCTTTCACGGAGACGGGACGACCTGTATCGCGTATCGCTTTGACGACGACGCCGTCCTGGGGGAGATCGAACGCTCTTCCGCGTGGAGCGAGTTTCCTCTGGACGATACCGTGCGGGTGCTGGTCTATGGCCTGTCTGACGGGACGGCCCAAATCGGGCCGATGCTGAACGACAACGCGGGCCACCCCATCGTCCCGGAGATCCGGAACGGGTACTATCGGCTGATCGACCGGCAGGAGGACACAACGACGGGCATTTTGGAGCGGTATTCCTTCAACTTTACCTTGGGGCTGTATGATACCGATACCAACACATTATATTTCTGCAAGTTGGACTCATGACCCGCCCCGCCGGCCTCTCTGACCGCGTGGGCCGGGGCCGGGCGCCTTTTCGGTCGGCGATAAACTGCCCCCAACAGGAGAGGTCACAGATTCGAGTTCTGTAGTCTCCACCATCCAAAATGAAAATGAAGCAACAAGAAATTTCAACATATCGGGCACTTAGCACGGGAGAACATGATCATTTCCTTTATCTTTCTTGCTATTTTCTATTAAAGCAGTTCTGGGTTCTGTAACCAGAACATCAGCTCTTTGTGCCACATCAGAAAATAGAAAGCGGCAAATGTCATTCCAATAGAAAAAATGTACACTTTTCTGCTTTTTACTTTTTTCCAGAAAATAGCAGCGAATACAACCGCGCCAACAAGATCCATTAAAACTTGGAATAGATACCGATGAAAAGCAAATAGAAAAATAGTCGTCGCAAACGCTTCCGCCATTAAGGCCCCCACGGGCAGCGCGTACAAAACGGAATTGAATATCCTATCTTTATTCCAAAGGTATAAGATGGCCGCGGCAATAGCGCAAGGGATCGCCGCGATAGTGAACAGAATAAAAAGTCCGGTATTAAATCCCCCTGAGAACATCGGAATAAATATACCCAATATAGCTTTTGATCCATAAAAGCTCAATGTCATTCCAAACATATATAGAAAGGAACTTAGTCCCGCGCACAAACAAGATGAGCTAAATATGACTATCACTGTATTTGTAATGATCCAAAACCCAAGCAATGTCTGAATGGACGAAAACCCCCATAATGTTTCTGCTGGGAAATAGTCGGCCAGTCTACAAATGCAACCAACAGCAATTCCTATCACCAAAATCATAAAATATGATTTTGGTGTGGTTTTTAATGAAATTTTCATATCAATCAACCTTTTTCTGGACCCCGTTTGCCCCGTTCCGCCTATCCGGTCCGTCAAGGGGGGCGCCGCCATGGCGGCGCCCCCTCTTGACGCGGTTCGGCCGCAATGGTCATTGCGGGAACAGCGGGCGGCCGCACTCCGGGCAGAATTTCGCGCCGGGGGTCAGCGGCGTGCCGCATTGGGTGCAGAAGCGGGGCGCTTTCGGGGCGGGCGGCGTCCGCTCCGGGGCTTGAGCCGCCGGGGCCGCCGGAGCCACCGGGGAAGCGACCTCAACCGGGGCCGGGGCGGCCGGCGGGACGCTCTCAGTAGGAATTGGAGGCACCGGGGGGATGACCTCGGCGGGGGCCGGGGGAGCGGCCTCAACCGGGGCCGCTTGAGGGGCAGCCTCAACGGGCGCCGGGGCCACCGGAATGGCGTTCACAACAGGCGCCGGGGCCGGCTGCTTCTTTCTGCTCCGCGCCACGGCCACCACGGCGGCGACGATCGCCGCCACCGCGGCGATCCCCACGCAGAGGAGGAGGACGCCCACAGATCCGCCGCCCTCCGTGGTGAAGTAGGGGTTTTCAAACACGCCGATGTTCCCCCCTTTTTTCACCCAGCAGAGCTGTCTTGCGTCTTCTTCGCCGCCCTCAACGAAGCCGCAGTCGTCGTATTCCGGCGGGATCACGGCCTCGCCGGTCTTGTCGATAAAGCCGTATTTCCAGCTCCCGTCCGCGCCTTTCTTCATATCCCTGGCCAGACCCTCGAAGAAGAAATACGCATAGTCATCCTCCAGGGAGAGGACGACCGCGCCGGTCGTGTCAACAAAGCCGCGTTCCCACCGCCCAAGCACATCCGTCTTCTCGACGCAAGCCAGGCCCTCGGAGAAGCGTGACGCGTTGTCATACTCCAGGGGAATGACGACCGCGCCGGTCTTGTCGATAAAACCCCACTTCTGGTCCCCGTGCGCATCTTCCTTCGCGACCATGGCCAGCCCTTCGGAGAAGGGAGCCGCGTTGTCATACTCCAGGGGAATGACGGCCGCGCCGGTCTTGTCGATAAAGCCCCACTTCTGGTCCCCGTGCGCATCTTCCTTCGCAACCCAGGCCAGCCCTTCGGAGAACTCGTAAACATAGTCATACTCCAGCGGCACAACCACCTTCCCGGCCGTGTCGATATAGCCGTATTTCACCTCTCCGTCGGCGTCTTCCTTCTTCACCGGGGCCAGCCCTTCGGAGAAAAGCCCGGCGCCGTCGTACTCCATCGGGATCACGATCTCTCCGGTCCTGTCGATGTAGCCGTACTTCGCGTCTCCGCCGGCGGCGTTGTTCCCCACCGAGGCCAGCCCCTCGGAGAAGTTGCCGACCCAGTCGTACTCCAGGGGGATCACGACCTGGCCGGTCTTGTCGATGTAGCCGCTCTTCACCTCTCCGTCGGCGTTTTTCTTCCCCACCATGGCCAGACCTTCGGAGAAATAGCCGACGCCGCCGTATTCCAGAGGGATCACGACCTGGCCGGCGGTGTCGATAAAGCCGTACTTCACCTCTCCGTCGGCGTCCTTTTTCCCCACCGGGGCCAGCCCTTCGGAGAGGCACCCGGCCTCGTCATACTCCACCCATTTCCCGGCGGTCAGATCGTAACAGCCATCCTCGCAGATCAGCCAGTTGACCTTGTCGATATAGCCCCCCGGCGCGCTGTCTATGGGCAGCCATTGGATCTGGATCTCCGCCCCGCCGCGCCCGGCGGCCGCCAGGGCGGGCGCGGCCAGGCCGACGCACAACAGCAGGACCAGCCCCAGCGCAAAGCACTTCTTTTTCATGGATCCATCCCCCTCAAAAGCAGTTTTTGGGCGATCTTCGCCACTTTTCTACCGGTATTTTACCGCGGCGGGGGAAGAAAAGCAAGCCCCCGGCGCGGGACCGCCGGCCCGGCCAAAGAAAAACCACCCGGCGGAGCCGGGTGGTTTTGTGCGCAGAGCCCTACGGCCGTGCGGGGCCGGGTAGTTTTGCGCGCAGGTCTTACGGGTGGGCGTGGAAGGGGCCCTCGGCCCCTTCCGCACCTTTTTCCGTTACGCCAGGGCCGCGGTGATGATGGCCATGGAGTAGACCTCCTGGGCGTTACAGCCCCGGGAGAGGTCGTTGATGGGGGCGTTCAGC